>JANOXZ010000649.1:0-2466 GCA_031418695.1 Synechococcales cyanobacterium VAR_35_metabat_10 | reverse complement strand
CTCTATTGCCGCTTTCTCCGCCCACTGGTACCATGACGATTAAAACTCCTGCGGCTGTTAGTTCAAGCTGATGTTCTGGGTTGGCAACACAAAGTTGATAGAATTGATCATCGGTCAGTTGCAGAGTTCCAAGGTTGAGAGGGAATGAATTTGTGATATCAGATTGAGCGACTGTCATAAAACCTCTACATAATTAATTGGCTCATAACGCTTCTAATTATATCAATTTGTTTTCTTTTTAAGCTATTTTTGCTGTACTCAGCTAGCGATAAAGCTTTTCCTGCTCTAAGCAATAGATGATCATTTGACAAAAAGGCGTATATTGCCCGTTATTATTTTTTTGACCAAATTGATCGAGCATTTTCTCAATTTCAACCAAACTCAATTCTTCCAGACCTAATGCCTCCAAACTTCTGGCACGGGCAGCAGTTAGTTTGGAGATATTGAGCTGAAGACGTTGAATGGTTTTTTGGGCGGCTGGTATTTTGGTGGTGTCTCGGCTCGGTAAGATTTTTCCATCGGCTTGATATTCAAAGAAATCCACACAGTCGGCGATCGTGGGGGAAACTGTCAGATGTCGATCGTACCAGTTGTCTTTGCTGACTCCACAATGCAATGGATCGCCGGTAGCCGGTTGACGCAGACAGGAAGCCAGCAGGTTGCTATATTCCAATTGCTTTTCTGGGTATATTTCTTGGGGCTGAAAATGTTCGATATGACTATCATCAAGGGTAATTCTGGTTCCGCAATAGCAACAGATATGTCCCTGTTCTGCAATGAGCGTTTCTTGTAGTTCGCGCTTCTGAGGATTTTGAAAGCTTTTGTAAGTGGGTTGCCAATCTGGATTTTCTTGAGCTTTGAATTGCTTGAGACTCTCTGGTTCATCTCCTTTCTTGATAAATCTCATCGACCAATAATCTCCCGCCGTTTAATCATAACTTCGGCTTTGCCTAGCTCCGGTTCGCTAGCACCAATAGTTTGAGAGAGCTGTTCAACCAATTGTTGAGCTTCACTGAGATGCCCTTGGTGAATGAGGCTAAAAAGTTCTCCAAGTTGATCTTGAATTTCCGCTGGCCGCTCTGTTTCGTCCATGAGGTCTTCTAGAATCCTGTTACTATCTCGACCGTAAGAATACTGGGGTTTGCTGACAACAATATCTTCCCCTACTTTTTTCAATAGGTAAATGCTCTCGGGCTGAACATGGCTAAGTACTTGAGGCGAATGGGTTGTGATAATAAATTGGCAGTTAGGAAAGGTTTTGGTTAATCGAGGGATAATCATACGCTGCCAAGTAGGATGCATATGTAGTTCAATCTCATCGATTAAGACAATTCCATCACCTTCTAAAGGATTTTCCATATTTGGATAAGTAGTGGCCAAATTTTTTGCCAGGTCACTAACTAAGGCAATCAAGCTCTTTTCACCATCTGATAGTAATCTAATGGAAATATCTATGCCATTTTTATTAACAATTAAGTCATTAGTAGCTCTTCTGACTCGTAGCCTACTAAATCCTTCCCCAAGAATATGCGATATGGCCTTTCTTACAGCTTCAAGACTTTTGTTTCTGTGTTGGCTATTTTCTTCGATCATTTCTTCATGTTCAATGTCTTCTAGATCCTTAAACCATTTAAAGAAAATATCGAAGTCAGAAGGCTTCCCTTTTTCGGAAATATTACTCCCTACAAAATTCATCCGATAAGATCGTGATGAAATCAAGCCCACTTGTCTGTCAGAAGAATGGCGAATCAAAAGAGTTTCAGCTATTTCAGACAGTGCTGGAATATAATCTGAAGCCTTATATGAATCGTAAGTCTTGAAAATGCTTATTTTGCAGTTATTGTCAGAATCCGAAAACACGATTTTGCAAGAGGCTGCTTCCTGGTTGATTTTTATATCACTATTCTTTACCTGATTCGGATAATTCTTTTCAGAAGAAATGCCATGCTTACATCTATAGCTAAGAAGCCAACAAGTAGATAGTAGTATCGTGATAGCATCAAGGATACTTGACTTACCAACTCCATTGATGCCCACTAAAGTAATAACGTTTTGCTCGATCGGGAAATCTAGCTCCAGGGAACCAATGCCTCGAAAATTTTGGAGCGTAACTTTGGTGATTTTCATAGGAAAGCCGCGAAGGGGTCAGATAGGCGGAAACTAGCTATCGAGGTTATTATAGATCTGATTGTATTTAACGTTAGTAGCCCGATCAAGCAGCATCACAACTAAACATAACGAGTTAAATTAATGCGATAGCGTTCTTTTTTAGTAATGGCTACTTCACCAACTTCCAAACGTCCCTTACCCCGAATCGCCACCAAATCCCCAGCCTTAAGCTGAAAAGATGGCTGGCTGACATCTTTCCAGTTCACCCGCACATCACCACCACTAACTAAATCCACCATCTTGCTCCGAGACATGCCAAAACCCGCCGAAGCGATCGCATCCAAGCGCAGCGAAGCC
>JANOXZ010000648.1:0-4779 GCA_031418695.1 Synechococcales cyanobacterium VAR_35_metabat_10 | reverse complement strand
CGATCGTCCCAGAATAGCGATCGATCACGGGCAAAGTTTTGGATATTATTCGGGAGTTCGGGCAAGCATTGCATAAATCGATCGCAGGCATCTTGAATATTTTCGTCTACCCAAATTTCGATGCGTTGCCCAGCCATTTGTCCCCGCAACAACATCAATATTTCTTGCGCTTGCCCTAATCCTGGAGCGAGTAAATAAACAGTACTTTGCTTACTTAGTAAAGAGTTTAACTGTTGCACCAAGCCGTTTTCTTGTTGACGACGATGGGGATAACGAGAGGTGCCATAGCTACCTTCGACGATCAGCACATCAGGACGACAGCCCCGTAGATCGTTTAACGATAATCCTTCGGTAAGGCGGGTATTAGAAATGAAAAAGTCTCCGGTGTAGAGCAGAGTATAACTACGCTCTGAGCCTTGATATGTGAATAATATTGCGGCAGCTCCTAGTAGGTGGCCAGCCGGAAAAATCTGGGCATAGAGTCCAGGATATAGCTCGGTACCGAGGGGGCATTGTTCTGAAATAGAATGTTGCCAAGGTAGGCTGATGCAGTAGTTTACCCCTAATAAGGTAGCAGTGGCAGAACTGCTATACAGGGGCAATTGTGGCAGCGCATTATGTATGGCTGATAAGCCTTGGCTATGAGAAAGGTGAGCGTGACTGCACCATACACCGTCAATTTCTAATTCTATTAAATTACTGATATCGGTAATTCCGCAATCTAGCAAAATGCGGTAGGCTCCAATTTGTGCCAGCAAGCACACGCCTTCATCACCTTGGCCGGTTGCCAAGGCTAAACAAGATAGCTCTGCGTTGCTGGCGCTCATAAGTTAGTGGGCAGAACCGTTGCCATGATAGTCGTCAGAGTCGTAGAAGCCGTTTTTGGTGCCAAAAAATAGGCAGCAGGAGATAAAGATAACGGCGAGGGCGGGCAAGATTGTTTTGATATCCATAGTTTGTTGCATTAAGAGACTCGCTTTGATTATGGCAAAGCTGGGTAAGAACAACAATTTTGCTTAGGATTGCTTAAACATTGGGGGTGGGGTTAAAAAAATTGAGGGTGTTTTTTGGCGAACTCTAATAAAATCTTTTGGTGGGCAGGACCGATCGGACGAGATTCTTTGGCCACGTCGGAATAGTGGAAGCCAGTGGTGATTTGAGCGGGGGTGAGAAGGCCAAGATCCCAGCCTTCTTGGAGGTTGAGTTCTTCGACCGGGACAGTGAGCGGGGCATGAAAGATATGGCGGTGGACTATGTCATCTCCATAGATACCGAATTTTTGGAAGCCCGGGGGCAAGTTATAGGTGATTTCTTCGGCGATTTCGCGCACTACGGCAATTTCGGGGGTTTCTCCGGCTTCGATATGGCCGCCAAATAAGCCCCAGAGTCCGGGATATAGGATGGTAGGAATGTTGTCACGGAGCTGCATCAGGAGCTTGCCTTCACGGTAGAGTAGGCAAATAGCTACGGAGTTGGGTTGAGGCATGATGGAGGCTGGGAAGATTTTGGGAAGATTTTACCATGGCGATCGGATTTTGGTAGAAGCTAGTCCGGTAGATAAAATTTGGGGAATTGGTTTAGCTGCCGATCATACCGATGCGATGTTTCCAGAAAAATGGCCGGGTTTAAATTTATTGGGAATTGCCTTGATGGAGGTACGGAGCAGAATAATTAATATATAAAGAGACAGTAGTTATTAATAACTACTGTCTCACGATTGTTTATTGGGATGTATGATTATTCCAACGTTGGTTTACGCGGGCATCAATACAGTATCAATGATGTGAATAACACCGTTATCAGCAGCGACGTCGGGAGTTACTACAGTAGAGTCATTGATCTTTACGCCGCTAGAAGCATCGATTTTAACTTCGGAACCTTCTACGGTTTTAGCAGATTTTAGCTTAACTACATCAGCAGCCATTACTTTGCCTGCTACAACGTGGTAAGTTAAAATCTTGGTGAGCTTAGGAATGTCTTTTATTAATGCATCAACGGTGCCAGCAGGCAATTTAGCAAATGCTTCATCGGTAGGTGCAAAAACAGTAAAAGGGCCAGCGCCTTTTAAGGTGTCAATGAGTCCAGCCGCAGTTAGTGCTGCTGCAAGGGTGGTAAAAGAACCAGCCGCTACAGCGGTGTCAACGATATCAGCCATGTTGTTTACCTGGTTTATTTTTTTTGGATCTTTTATAAGATAACGTACTTTCTAAAAAAGCGGGGAGTTATACAGAACTAAATAATTGCTGAGTATAAAAGCTCATATTCATAATATTGACGGTAATCAACACTGTGCTTTTTAAAATATATTTTTCCACAAAAACCCTCCCTTATTCTTGTCTGGTTATATGGGATCATATTCAGAATATGAATCGATATAGTTTATTCTCTTGATTGAGATATTTTAGCTACTGTAACTAGCTGATATCCGGCATTCAGCGGCGACACTACCGAAATGAACACCAGGGACTCATCACTACTATTAAAGACTCCATGGACAGACCCCGCCGGGGCAATTACCACATCACCCATTTCGATCGACTGTTTATTGCCAGCGTGATCCAAATAATAATCTCCTTGACCACTCAAAATAGTCCAGGTATCTTGCCCTTGGGGATGAATATGTGCGGCAATTTCTTGCCCGGGTTGAATATACCAAGCCACAATCACGGCATCGGGTGTCTCGGTAATTACCGATCGGATTGGTTCCCCCACAGATGGCTGGAAAAACTTAGAGCTATTGAAGATTCTTTTGATACTCATGTTATGAAGATCGTTACTTAATTGATATTCCAGGAAATCATTTTATTGATCCCCCAAATCGTCTGATTTGTTACACTCTATTAGCATAAAATCCCTTTCCACCTTAGAGAAATAGACTTATAGCCGATCACCATTTTTTGTAAGAAAGGAATTTACCAGACATCACTATTTTTACTCGATCTCCTTTGGGATCTTCCTCTTTCTCCACATCCATAGTGAAATCGATCGCGCTCATAATGCCATCGCCAAATTTTTCTTGAATTACTTCTTTCAGCGCCATGCCATAGACCTGCATGATTTCATAAAAGCGATAAATTAGTGGATCGATCGGTACTAGCATGTCTGACCCTTTGACTGGAAACTGGGTCAACTCAGCAGCAACGATAGCATCTAAGCCCAATGCTTTGACGATTTTTTCAGCTTCTTCGGCAGAGGCACTGGCCTGACGATAAAACAAGGCGGCGATCCAAACTTCATCTCGTCCTAGAATTTTTTCTAAATCAGCAAAGCTGACTCCCTTAGCTTGTTTGGCTGCCAGCAATTGCTGAGTTACGGTGGGAATGGACATCGATATACTCCTAAATTTTGCTGACCAGTTTAGCGTAATTAGGGTCGATCGACATAATCAATAAAACTATCCGTGGGGGCATCCCTTGTTGATTGCTATATTTTAATCGTCTAACAATGATTCCACTGATGGGGGCGTTCGATCGGCCAAAATATCCCAAGCGGTGGCCATCTGCCATTGTTTGGCCTCAACAATTTGAAAATCTCCGGCGGCTTTCAGTGCATAATGTACAGCATCGTAACCATTATCTGCACCAGCAGCTTCGGCAGGGGTCAAAAAATATTCTCCCATCTCAAAATGTCTGACTTCACCATCTACTCGGTCAAGAACTGCGGCTAGTGAAGCTTGTTCAGCATTTTTTGCGGTGGGTTCAGCGATCCATTTATTTGCCAACTCAATGAAACTGCGTTCTCCATTATCTAGATCGGCTACCGGTAAACGCTGCAATACATAGAAAACTGTTTGAGCCACAATTGCTTGTTTAAAGCGGAGTTGCTGTGGCTCATTCATTTGCCCAAACAGCATTTCCAAAAGATTTTCGGTTTCCATGATTTCTGATATTGACTGGTCTGATAGTGATTGGCTAGAGCAATATCTTACCGCGATTTTTAGGCTGCGGTACAATTCTCTGATCCGTTTTTTCGATCCATCACTTGGCTACTAGCTGTGGTGTAGATAGATAATCATGACAAAGATTGAAGTCACTGGCCAAAAATTGCAGCCTTTGGCTCACCGAAACTAGTAAGGCGCGAGCGAGCTGGGCATCTTGATCAAGTAAATCGTTAATGCTGTCAGATGTTGTAACCAAAACCAATGTTTTAGGAGCATGGCCAACTACTGTTTCTCGATAATTTGATTTGGTCAGAATACCTAACTCACCCAGGACTTTTCCATCACCCAATGTCTCTTCCCCAATCTGCACCTTCCCCGAGTTGATCAACAATAAAGCAGTTGCTGGTGTATCTTGTTGGCACAGCACTTCACCTTCTTCATAAATCCGCAGACTGCTGCTATCTGCCAAATCTACTAAGTTTTGATTGCAGAATGGGTCAAAAAATCGGCTGGTTCTAAACCACAATAGTTTCTCGATCATGGTGACAAATTCTGCTTGTTTTTCAACTAGTGACCAATGGGCTGTAACAGTAATATCGTTATTAGGGCACAATATCACCTTGGTACCCGATCGCAATTTCTGTTCATCGTCTTTTAAGCAAGTTTTACCAAAGCGTAAACCGGTGGAACTTCCTAAATCGCGGAGAGTAATGCCGCTAGTATCTACTTTAAAAATAGCGTGCTTGCGAGAAATTTGGCTGTCTAGAATCAGGATATCGTTACCAAGGGCACGTCCAATGCTGACGATCGGTTGGGAGAATTCTAGGCGTTCCTGTTCATTATGAATTACCAAATCGATAGTGATCGTTGGTACTAGCTTGACGAGTTGGCGTCTTTTC
>JANOXZ010000647.1:0-11700 GCA_031418695.1 Synechococcales cyanobacterium VAR_35_metabat_10 | reverse complement strand
GCTCTGTCCAGGTGTTTCTGGTGCTCCCCCAGTGACTCCGCCCGGTGTCTTTGGAGCATCTTCAGGAGGTGTTACTGGAACTTCCTCTGGTTTTTTCACAGCGCTAGGTGGTTTCTTTTTAGCACCAAGCTTCTTTTTACTAGGTTTCTTTTTGAGAGCAACATTTGTTGATGTTACAGTTGCTTGACCAGGAATGATAACTGCAATATTGATCGGGATGGTCGCAGCTTGAACTGACTCCATACCCAATGCGGTTGTTGACAAGAGAGCTACAGCAGTCAAGAACTTGCGGTTAAATGATAACTTCATAAGATTCATGGAATTGTGTTAGATAGGGTTTTCAAATGTCCAATGTGAATCTCCAATTCAATAATTTTGTCCATCTTAATGTAATTTGTGTAATTCAACAATTTTAATGACTTCATACTCGTCCAGAGTTTCGTTGATGCCATACTCTGTCTGGATAATTTTATTTATTGATTTTCGATTTATTATTTAATGTCAGCCTTAACATATCTTGTGTTCAATCTAAGGCAACTGCCCGTATTTTTTATCGTGATATCCAAAGCCATAGCCACTTTCAACCCTTGTAATTTAAAAATTGGTCAACAGTAATACCCTGTCCGTTTATCAAAAAAACTCTGTTACACCCATAAAATCAAATAAAAAACCAAGTGCATCTATTAAGTTCTGTAGCAAAAAATGATCGATCTACCTTATCTGGCTTAATGTGTAGAACACAACAGTAATCACCGAGATAGGCTTCGATTATTCACTCCCAGCGCTAGCAGAGAATCCATTGCAATCTAGCGCTGTCAGCAGGTTTCCTTTAAGCCTGCTTCAAATCTTTAAACAACTGAATATTTGAGAGTTCTGCCATGAACATCGAACACGACAGCCGTATCTGTAACGTGGGTCTCGTTGGCCCCTATCTTAGTGGAAAAACCACGTTACTCGAAAGCATTCTCGCCCTCTCTGGTGCCATTAGACGCAAAGGCAAAGTCTTAGAAGGCAATACCGTCGGGGATAGTAGTCCCGAAGCCCGCGATCGACAGATGACGGTAGAAATAAGCGTTGCCAGCACCGTATACAGCGACATTCAATTTAACTTTATCGATTGCCCCGGCTCGATCGAATTTGGCCAAGAAACCTACAATGCCCTAGTGGGAGTAGATATTGCAGTCATTGTTTGTGAGCCAGCGATCGAAAGAGTTCTCACCCTCGCCCCACTATTTAAATTCTTAGACGACTGGGAAATTCCCCACCTGATTTTTATCAACAAAATGGAGCGATCAAGTATCGAGTTTGGCGACCTGCTCTGCGCTCTCAAACAAGTTTCCAGTCGTCCGGCTCTTGCTCACCAATACCCAATTATTCATGACTCTGAGCTATTAGGATTTATTGATTTAGTTAGCGAACAAGCTTATCACTACCATGCTGACAAAATTGAACCGATCACTTTTCCGATCGAGCTGGCCGAAATCGAAAAGATTACCCGCATGGCCATGCTGGAAGAATTAGCCAACTTTGATGACCACTTACTAGAAGAATTACTAGACGAAATTGAACCCAGTAAAGCCGAAATTATCCAAGATCTGAAAATGGAACTGGGAGCTGACCTAGTAGTGCCCGTATTTGTGGGCGCAGCCGATCGAGATTGGGGTGTTAAACCCCTCTTAGATGCCCTAGTCCGGGAAGCCCCCGATGCCAATCTCACCGCTCAACGCCGAGGACTGCAACTCAATGATGGAGTGATGGCACAGGTGCTGAAGTCTTTCTATACTCCCCAAGGCGGCAAAATGTCTTTGGTGCGGGTCTGGCAGGGCACTATTTTGGAAGGCATGACCCTCAACGAAATTCGCTCTAGCGGCATCTATCGTTTGCAAGGACAGCAAACCCAAAGCCTGAATATGGCGCAAGCTGGAGATATCGTGGCGATCGGTAAACTAGAAAAAGTCACCACCGGCATGACTCTGAGTAATAGAACTCTGAATCGCACTTTACCCACAGCAGATCTGTTACCGCCGGTATATGCCATGGCGATCGTCCCAGCCAAACGCAACGACGAAGTAAAACTCAGCGGCGCACTGCACAAAATCTGCGAAGAAGACCCGGCCTTGCATTGGGATCAACACGGCGATACCCACGAAGTAATTTTGTGGGGACAAGGCGAAATTCATCTCCAAGTCACCATGGATCGGCTGCGGCGTAAATATAATCTACCCATGCAGACCGACTTACCCCAAGTCTCTTACCGCGAAACTATTAGCCAATCGATCGATTCAATCCACGGCAGATACAAACATCAATCGGGCGGCCATGGCCAATTTGGTGATGTTTACCTGAGCATTCAGCCCCTCCCTCGGGGACAAGGCTTCAGCTTCCAGGACACGATCGTCGGTGGCGCAGTACCCAAACAATATATTCCCGGCGTAGAAACCGGAGTGCGCGATTACTTAGGCCATGGCCCATTAGGTTTCCCGGTAGTAGATGTGGCGGTGACACTCACTAATGGCTCTTATCACTCCGTAGATAGCTCGGAGCAAGCCTTTAAAACCGCTGCCCGCCTAGCCATGACCGAGGGAATGCAGCAATGTCACCCCACTTTATTGGAGCCGATCGAAGCCGTCCAAGTCTCAGCCCCCCAAGAATTCACTGCCCGAGTCCTGCAATTAATCAGCGGTCATCGCGGACAAATCTTGGGTTACAACCCCAAAGCAGGTTGGATCGACTGGGATGATGTGGATACTTATCTACCCCAAGCAGAAATGCACAACTTTATTGTGGAACTGCGATCGCTCACTTTGGGCGTAGGTTTCTTTACCTGGCAACATCACCATCTTCAAGAAGTACCCGAAAAAATCCTAGACACAGTGTTAGCCAGTCGATCATAAGTAACCCTATGTCCCCAAACAATAAACTGGGGACATTCAAATTTTGCATCGGTTTTGTGAATTTTTGGCAACTTGATCAGCCTTTGACCGATCGCCAGATCTGCTGATCAAAAAAAATGTGTATTAATGGAGGATACGCATAAATTTTTTTCAGGTAGGTAAATGGGCAAGCGAGGGTTTTGGTGTGGCTTATTGTTAATATTGCAGCTTTGGTTTGGTCTGGGAATCCAGCCCGCCTTAGCACTCAGCTCCGAGCAGCAGTTGGTACTGCAAGCTTGGCGCACAGTAAATCAGGCTTACTACGACGACACCTACAATCATCAAAACTGGTGGAAAGTTCGAGACGAAACCATCAAACAAACCATTCCCGATACCGAATCGGCCTATAACTCGATCGAGAAAATGCTGGCCAGCCTAGATGAACCATTTACCCGACTATTACGGCCAGAACAATATCGCAGCCTCCAAGTAAACACCGCTGGCGAACTTTATGGTGTGGGTTTGCAAATCGGCATTACCGCCGAGAGCAAACAAATTGAAGTTATTGCTCCGATCGCCGGTTCTCCAGCCGAAAAAGCAGGCATTAAAACCCACGATATTATTGTCAAAGTTGATGCCACACCAACCCAAGAACTAGATCTAGACACTGCTGCTGCCAAAATGCGTGGCCCCGCAGGCACCAATATCAGTCTGACTATCAAGTCACCTGGCGCCCCAGAAAAAGAGGTAATTCTCGAACGACAAAAAATCGATCTACACCCAGTAGTCGCCGAGCTGCGAAAAGAAAACCAGAAACCTGTCGGATACATCCGCCTAGCTCAATTCAGCGCCAAAGCACCAGCCGAAACCGCTGCGGCCATTAAAGACCTTGCTAAAAAAGGTGCCAAGGCTTATGTGTTAGATCTACGAAATAACCCTGGTGGTTTAGTGACATCGGGAGTAGAAATTGCGCGGATGTGGCTCAATGATGCCACGATCGTTTACACCGTTAATCGGCAGGGAATTTCTGATAGTTTTAATGCCACCCACGAAGCTCTGACCGATCTGCCTTTAGCTGTGTTGGTCAACTCTGGTACCGCTAGCGCCAGTGAAATCTTGGCTGGAGCATTGCAAGATAATCAGCGGGGCATTATTGTGGGCGAAAAAACTTTTGGCAAAGGTTTAATTCAGTCACTATTTGAACTCAACGACGGCAGCGGCATGGCGGTGACAGTAGCAAAGTACGAAACCCCCAGCCATCAAGATATTCATAAAAAAGGCATTGAACCACAAGTAAAAGTAGCAGCTAGTGAATCTCTAGATGCTAAGGATGCAGATCCTCAGTATCAAGCTGCGATAAAAGCCCTACTATCTTAAAATTTTCCTCCGGAGCTAGCCCTCCACCAACAGTATATATAGGAGGTAGATGCACCCTGATTAATGTCCCTTAGCCCACAAGGCTTGGGGCGTTTTTTTGCGCAAAAATGGCAGAGAGCTAGCTTCTGCCATTTTGTTATTTGCCGGTTAGATGTTTTGCTGAAAGACACAAGGTCAAACAGCAGAAACACAACCAGTAGGTAATTTAGTACTTGTCGTTGCGGAATCCACCGCGACCACCGCCGCCACCACCTTCGCCGCCCTCTTTAGGACGAGCTTTGTTGACCTTGAGAGTTCTACCCATCCAGTCGGCACCGTCGAGGCTTTCGATCGCCTTGTCTTCGCTGGCATCTTCAGTCATTTCAACAAACGCGAAGCCGCGCATTCTGCCTGTCTCTCGATCGGTCGGTAATACCACGCGCTTTACAGCACCGTAGTCTTCAAATACGGACTTAAGATCTTCTTCGGTTGCCTTATAGGAAAGGTTGCCAATGTAAATGGTCATGTGAATCGATATAGCTGAGATTGAACAGATTACAGTTCAGTTTGCAGACGCAGTACGCGCGTTACTAGATGTGACGTTTGAACGGTCCGAAATTTACCAATGTCGAGAGAATTACTACAATGCGGGTCTACCTACTGGGCAGCCTTCCGCTCCATAAAACCTTCCAAATCGATATGAGGTAATGCTGATGACTGTAACATACACACTCATAATAACGTATCTTATAAAGTTTTAAGCGTCATCTACGATACATTAAACCTACTCAGATCAACTTAGTCGATATCGATCGATTGGGGTGGTTTTGGTTTATCCAAACCGGATGAACCACCAGATTGTTTACCCAGCCAGCTTTTCACCGGCTCTTCATTCAAGTCCAAACGCAATATTCCCGAAGCAAAGCCTCCGGCAAAGGCGATCGGATTTTTAACAATTTCACGAGCGATCGGAAGTAGTTCGTCTAAAAACATATAGAAGTTTGTTGTTCAAGCTAGCAGTTGCCTTATTCTAGATCGGAGTTGAGGGTGTATGCTAGCTTGTCGGCAATTCCAGCAATCCAAGCTTCGTCTTGGCGAGTGTAACTGCGAGGGGCGTTGGCCGCCAAAATCAAGACTCCCTTGCTGCCCACTGGCTGACAGACTATCCCCTGAACGTTCTCGGGCAAATAATTAAACTCAATCTTGCCGGGATAAACCTTCACATCCACCAAATATATTGGCTTCTGGGTTTTCAGCACCCGCTCTAAGATTGGCCCCGGCACCACTTGCCCCTGCTCTGCCAAAATCCCCCGCCGCAAAATCGTTTGGCCATCAATATATAGTGAGATCGATCGAGTGGCCGTATTGGTCAACAGTAAATGAGATGCCCAAGCCAGCTCGGTTTGCACCGCCGCCGAAAGATTCCCAGACATTTCCAGACCCTCTTTACCCAACAAAACCACCACATCGGGAGTTCTCGGTTGTACTCGCTGCCAGAGTAAACCAATTAAAACCATCACCGCACACAGAATCACCCCTACCACGTCCGATCGAGACTGAGCAGGAGTCAAACCTTCTGAAACCAGGCGATTCACCAACAAAAAAGTGCCCGCAATGCCTCCCACCCCAAAAGGCAGTAATCGTAAGACAGCATCGCGGCCATTATTTACAGTCATGATTTATAGATCTTTTGTTTACAGCTCATCAGGCTCAATGATCCGCTGGAACAAATAGCCAGTACCTCGGGCAGTCAAGATCAACTCTGGATTGCTAGGATCTTCTTCGAGTTTGGCGCGTAACCGCGAAATATGCACATCTACCACTCGGGTATCAACGTGCCGCTCAGGAGTATAACCCCAAACTTCTTGTAAAATCTCGGAGCGAGAGAAAGGCTCACCAGATTTGCCTACCAGCAGTTCTAACAGGCTGAACTCCATACCAGTTAAGCGAATTCGTTCATCGCCCTTACAGACCTGGCGCTTGTTGGTATCCACCCGAATACTGCCAATATGGATCACTCCAGAGCTAGGGATACCATTCAGGTTGTTCTTATCTACCCGGCGCAACACCGATCGAATGCGGGCTTCTAGTTCTTTGGGCGAAAAAGGCTTAACCACATAATCATCGGCACCTAGTTCTAAACCAGTGATTCGATCGGCCACGTCACCCAAGGCAGTAAGCATAATAATCGGCACATCCGATTCTTTGCGCAGCTCTTGACATACCCCGTAACCATCGAGCTTGGGCATCATCACATCCAGCACTACCAAGTCAGGGACAGAATTCCGAAAAGTCTCTAGGGCTTCTTCGCCGTCTGCGGCTGTGACCACATCGTAGCCGATCATCGAAAGACGAGTTTCTAAAATTCGCCGAATGCTGGCCTCGTCATCTACCACCAAAATTCTTTCTTTGTTATTTTCCAAAGCAGTTAACGCTCCTATATGATGACAATTTAATAATTCTTAACTGTATTTTTTAAACTCGGATCAATACCCCGACTGGTTTACATTGTGACTTATTTTAAATAGTCTGTAACAATTAATCACTTAATAATTGCTCGATCGGCATATACTTAAGAGTTTTTTAACAAAGAACAGGTGTTGGGCGACGGCCATCCAAGAGATACAATGGGAGCGCTGTTTTATTCACACACACCATGGCTCTTTCTGTTGGTGCTAAGGCACCAGATTTTAATGTTAAAGATACCAGCGGCAACACCGTAACCCTAGCTAGTCTGGCTGGCCAAAGGGTGGTGATGTACTTTTACCCCAAAGATGATACCCCCGGCTGCACCAAAGAAGCCTGTAGCTTCCGGGACAATTACTCAGTATACCAAAGCAAAGGCATTGTGGTACTAGGAGTTAGTCAAGATAACGAAGCTGCTCACCAAGCTTTTACCGAAAAATTCAGTCTGCCTTTTCCACTATTAGCCGATGTGGGTGGCGCACTTTCCAAAGCTTATGATGTAGATGCCGGTGGCTACTCTAAAAGAGTTACTTATGCGATCGATGCAGCAGGCACTGTTGTCCATGTAGACGAAGCCGTTAGTACAGCCACTCATGCTAACGATATTTTGAAGGTTTTAGGCTAAATCAATTCAATTATCCGTATTTTTACTGAAATCTCTCGATCGTTTTAGATCAAGAGATTTTTTTTGGTGAGATGTTCCTGAAGCACTAGGCATTGGGAAGAATAAAGAGGTCTGGACTATCTGTCACAAGTGATAACTATCACAGGCACCCCAGGTAATGGTAGCAATAATTGTAATATATATCAGCCAAATATCTCACATCGATTTTTCGATATGGATATAGCGATTAAATTTAACCAACTGTTGCATCAATCTTTCTATTATTCTTATTGGATCAATATCCCACCAATACTTCCTATGGTCAGACATAGCAATAGCAATCTCGGATTCACCCTTGTAGAAATGGTCACAGTTGTTTTTATAACCGGTATTTTGGCGGCCATTGGTGTACAGTCCATGGCAAAGAACAGTAGTTTTACTAATACTGTTGTCAAAGTAGAATCTGGATTAAGGGTGACTAGTTTAAGAGCTAGAGCCAATGCCGGTATACCCTATCGGGTAACATTACAAGTTGATCCAAATACAGGAGAGCAGTTTCTAAAAACCCAACATTTAGTCAATGGTAATTGTAATGCGGCAACAACTGCTTTATGGCGAGATGACCCAACTCAAGATATATACGTTCCCAAAAGAATTATAATTCCGACTGTTGCTAATGTCATGAATCCTAATATTAAGCCCTTTCCTGGCTTCTGCTTTGATGGTAGAGGAAATGTTGTTTCTCTGAATGGCTCTAGTAGAATTTTTTCTATGCAAGATAGTAAGCCGGGTGAAAAAGCCGTCTTGGCGAATATTTCAATTAGCGCGATCGGCGATCTCACTCATGATACCTATAAAAGTAATGGTACTTCGCTATATGGGAAATTTAATTAATCATTAAACAGTGTCAGGACAAAGAAAGTTTTAGGTAAATATTATGAAAAATCGCTCAAGAACAATTATTCGCAATCAACACAAGACAGAGGCTAATGGATTTAGTCTAGTGGAAGTATCTGCCGCAATGGTGATATTTGGAGTAACCATGGCTTTTGCGATGCCAATAATTTTACAATCTAGAATTAGCAGCATGAAAGATCAGGCGAAAACTGGAGCAATGATTGTTGCCCAACAAGTATTTGATGAAATTAGAGGACGCAATTTTGCCAGCCTACCTACTACTGATCAAACAGTGATACCCGGTGGTCCAGCAATTACTCTGGCAACAGCTACATATATGGCTACGCCAATACAGTTAAGTACAGATAAAGCTTCGGCTTTGGGTCGCAAGTACAAGGTTGCAATCAGGTTTTGTGCCCCAATAGCTCCAGCAACTACTACGGAATGTAGTGATGGTTATAGAAACTTCACTATAACAGTCAGGGATCCGAAAGGAGATCAAACAAAAGACAGCTCTATCCTCTACGAAGTAAATGCTAATCTTACCAATTTTCTGTAACGATATTACCCAATCAGTATTAAAAAGTGTTTTAAGGCCATCATGAGCAAGAAAAATTATAAAATCGGGCTTAAGTATCTCAATCTAAGCAAGGGCTTTACTCTTGTTGAGATGTTGGTTGGCATGGCTCTAACCAGTATTTTGGGGATTATTGCTACCCAAGCAATCGTATCAATTAGCAAAAATTTCACTCAAGATCAAAATACGACTGCCAACAGTCAAAAGATGTCATTGGTTTTAGAAATAATTGGTCGTGAAATTAGACAGGCAGGGGAATTTGTTACCGATGATGACTTCCCGGTAATTCAGGTTAAACCCAGAGGTACAAAGGGCGCAAGTATAATTATATATCGTGCAATTAGTGAGCCAATATATCTTTGTAGACAATACACCACTGGCGCCACAGTGACTGAATTAACTTTTGCCACAGATCGGTTGGCAGCAGGGGCACCAAATGCTAGTAACCCAGCTTGCACAGTAGAAACCGCTGACTTGAGAGCGCCAGCAGATACTTTTACCGGTAAAAAAATAGATGGTTGGATTACACCTCGTACTAATTCAACTACATTAATTGGCGCTACTCGAGTACTACCTGGAGCGATTTATGACAGTAGAACTAAGTCAATAATACCATTTATATATTCAGGAGAACAAAAAACAAACAGTACCATAGGTGGAAGTTTAACGCTTCAAGTAAGAACATCCAGTTTTACTTCGGCTAGAATTATAGATCCATTGCTGAACAATGCGATAGCTATTGGAAACACCGCTTATTTAGTTCAAAAACGAGAATACTTGTTATGTGGAACAAGTCTGATGGTTAGAACTGATAGCAATATCGAAGCTGCCGCTATTACCAATCCGGCAACGGCACCTAGTAATGCAGATCCTGCATGCCTTGCAGTCAACAATGCAACAGATCCAACTGCATCTCTCGATACTGTTGCAACTGGCATAGATACATTAGATATCACGATGGTTACTCGTCTTCCAGACTTAACAGCCTCCCAAGACCCAGCCAACACTAAAAATGCAGCATTCCCATTTCCTCCTGTACCAAATCCAAGTAATGAGCGAACCTGGCAGCACATCCAAGGTGTCAATATCGATATTCGATCGCTTGATCCATTAGGTTCACAAACAGGCAGTGCTTTTGCTAGAAATGTCAATAGCTTAAGTGGATCAGAAAGAGACAAGGCAATTGCCAGCTTTAGTACGCAAGGTACTTTCTACCCACGCAATGTTTTATCTACTCGATGAAATATTTTACATCTTCCATAAACTAAATTGATCACTAGTAAGTCGCTAACAGCTAAACAAATATCATGTTGAACAAGAAAAAAGAAGTTCGTCACTCTTTGCAGTTCCTAGTACAGTTGCAAAAGTACTCCGCCAAAAGCAAAAATAATGGCTATGCTTTAATTATGACTTCGCTGATAGCTATTTTGATGTTTGGTATGCTCAGCGCTTACTTATTTTCAGGCCGGATGTACAAAGCTGGCTCAAATGCGCTAATTGATGCTGGCAGTACTTTTTATGCATCTGAATCTGGCTTGAATAAACGAGCTACTGAGATTAGGAAAAAGTTTGATGGTTATTCAGAGCCGAAAGGTACTGAACCTGGTGGGGCTAGTCCAGCAGCACAGATGGCTAACTGTATGAGTAGTACTTCTACAAGCAAAGGTACTGGTGATTTTGCTTGTAATGTGATCGCAACTAAATATCGAGAAGCTGTGCAAACTAATGAAAGCTCTGGAAACACTGTTGGGAACGGCAGTGATTTCAAAACATCTACCAATATTAATTATAATAGCTTTAGCTTTGTGAGATCTATTCCCAATCCAAACGGTAGTACACTTCAGGTCTTAGATTCCGGTCCATTCACAGGACTAAGATCAATAGATAATCGTTTTCGGGTCTATAGTACTGCGGTAAAACAGGCTGGTAGCAGTGATGCTGGTATTTCAGCACAGTCGATGCTGCAAATGGAATTCATTAATCATTTCATTCCGGTCTTTCAGTTTGCTGCTTTTTATGAAAAAGATCTGGAAATGACTAATTCTGGCAGAATGAACATCACTGGGCCAGTGCATACGAATGCAAATCTTTATTTAGCTCCCGGCGGTCTTCTTGTACTTAATAATAGAGCCACCTATGTAAGTAATGCATATAGGTCATTACCTTATACAGCCACACATGGTGGAACCGCTGATGGTCAAAGAGCGTTATTGATTGGAGGTGGTCCATACTCAACCGGAATCAATACTCTTACCACCACAACCGGTTTGTCAGGGCAAAATGCGATCAATGTTGTACCCGCTTGGTCAAATCCTAATCTCCTAATCTCTAATACCGATGTTACAGCTAGTAAAGGAATGCTCAGAAAGATTGGAAAATTGCAACTACCTGATACTGGCTTTTTAAGCAGAACTGGTGAATACCGGGCTAAAGCCGATGTCCAAATTGATTTTGATCCTGCCCAAAAAGTTATCACGGAAACAACAGGTGGTAAGACATTGCCCTTTAATGTCACCAGCATTAATCGATCGGCAGCTACTCCTACATCGATAGATTTTAAGGCTAGCCCTGGTTTAATAGATAGCTTACAAAAGCCAGTTATGCTCAGACTTGATTCGTTTACCGCCGATCGGAGGCTTAGCGCGGTTACTCGCCTATGTCCTAGGTTGGACGGGGGCATGGGTGAGCCAATCACCATTGAGGGGGCTACGACCGGGGCTATACCAACAGTAGCGACGGTAACACTTGCTTTAGACGATAACAGTCGGAGAAAAGTAATTGCGGCATTGCAAGAAGCGATTGCCATAACACCAAATATTACTTATGCCGCAACTAAAGTTTCTGCAGGAACAACTAGCACCTCTTTCCGAGATGCTTTCCGCAATGCCATGAAAACAGCTAGGCCAGATTCACTACCTATCATACCT
>JANOXZ010000646.1:0-2377 GCA_031418695.1 Synechococcales cyanobacterium VAR_35_metabat_10 | reverse complement strand
TAATATTTTTTTTGTAAAAGTTAATTAATTTAATAGAAGTGCGAATTCTTTAATATCTCCCACTTCTATTCACAGATCTCGATGGAATTTCATGGCTGCAAATGTACACCTTGGCTAGAAACACTAGTGACAAACAGCTCTAAATCTTGGTCGGGGATCTGTTTGCGTACTGCTTGAGCGATCAATTCTGCCTCCTCCAAATCCCTAGCTAAAGCAAACACCGTTGGTCCAGAACCCGACATCATTACCCCCAAGTTATCAGTCTGAGCAAAAGCCTCTCTTAACTGGGCTACCAAAGGATATTCTGGTAACACCACCTTCTCTAAATCGTTATAGAGTAATTGACCAATTGTAGTGATATCTTGATGTTTGATCGCCTGAATCAACTTAATCTGACGAATACCCTTTGATTTAGCCACTAACTGATCGCTCACAGCATAGCTACCACCAAACTGCTGGCGATAAGCCCCATAAGCCCAAGGAGTTGAAACACTCAGACTGCGATACTTGCCTAAAACCACCGCCCCCTGCTGTAACGGCGAAATATTGGTAATCTCCTCGCCCCGACCAGTGGCGATCGCCGTGCCACCACTAATACAAAAAGGCACATCAGATCCTAGTTCTGCCCCGATCGACTGCAACTCCGCCACAGTCAATTTCAAATCCCACAACAAATTCAACCCCACCAATACCGCCGCCGCATTCCCTGAACCCCCAGCCAACCCCGCCGCCATCGGAATCCTTTTATGTAAAGTAATCTCTACCCCCTCCGATCGCCCATAGTGTTGTCGGATCAGCGCCGCCGCCCGATAGGCCAAATTAGTCTCGTCTTGAGGCACCTCGGGCACATCGCAATGCAGAATAATTCGGTCATTTACAGAATCTTTAACCTCCACCAAATCGGCCAACTCCACTGACTGCATCACCATCGCCAATTCATGAAAATTGTCTGGTCGCAGACCCAGAATTTCTAGGTGCAAATTGATTTTAGCAGGAGCCAGAAGTTGATAGACAGTCATCGATTCAAGATTTTTCGACAGGTAGCTGCTTATTATATCTTTATTGGATCTTCTATTCTGGTAGTCTGATCCACGGAATTTAGACGGGCTGCTGGCTTATAATCCATCGAAGAACTCTTAAACGCAAATATATGACCAAGATCCTTGTACCCATCATCCTCGCTGGCGGTAAAGGCGAACGCTTCTGGCCGCTGAGTCGCAAACATCGCCCCAAACAATTTCTTTCTTTGGATGGCACAGGGGTCAGCCTGTTACAGGGCACCGCTCAAAGATTATTGACCATTGCTGGTGGCTGGGAAAATGTGTGGGTCATTACCTCGGCGCAGTTGGAGCAAGGAGTTAAAGATCAACTCCCAGAACTGCCTGTTGCCAACTTACTAGTAGAACCAGAAGGCCGGGATACTGCTGCTGCTGTGGCTTGGGCGACGTTGATGGTGGCGGCGCGCTATGGCAACCAGGCTACCGTAGGGTTTTTCCCAGCAGATCATTACATTGCGGATCCGCTGGAATTCGATCGAACCCTCACCTCGGCGGCTGCTTTGGCTAGCAAGACTCCTTCGATCGTCACTTTGGGCATTGCCCCCGATTTTGCCGCTACTGGTTATGGTTATATCCAAGAAGGCGAAAAGGCCGGGGACTTTTTAGGACACCAAGCATTTAAAGTCAGCCGCTTTACTGAGAAACCCGATCGAGAGAAAGCCGAAGAGTTTATCAAGTTGGGTAACTATACTTGGAACAGTGGCATGTTTATTTTCACTGCCCAGACTTTGCTGGATCAAATGAAAATCCATGCGCCAGAGATTATGCAGCCGTTAGAAGCCCATGGGATTGATGCTTATCCTACTTTACCTAAGCAGAGCGTGGACTATGCGCTGATGGAAAAAACTGATTTGGCCTATGTGTTGCCAGTAAGTTTTGGCTGGGATGACTTGGGCGATTGGAACGCGATCGAGCGGCTATTAAAGGGCGATGAAGCTCATAATCCTAACGTGGAATTGGCTCAACATATTGGACTGGATACTGCCGGAGCAATTCTATATTCCAGCAGTAGCGATGATGTGATTGTGACGATCGGCTTGGATAATGTGGTGGTGGTGCGAGATGGCAATGTAACTTTAGTGGTCGATAAAAGCCGAACGCAGGAAATCAAAGGGGTGCTCAATAAAATCAAGGAAAATGCCGATTGGGAGCATTTGCTCTAAATATCGTGGTTGATCCAAGCGGATCAACCAATTTCTACTGATCTTTAAGCACCATTATTAATACACAAGGTATGTAGTAAGTTGAGCAACTCATCTGCCGTAAAAGGCTTTGCTAGAAAAGCCTTGACACCTTCATTCATGGTGCGAGTAATCACC
>JANOXZ010000645.1:0-5337 GCA_031418695.1 Synechococcales cyanobacterium VAR_35_metabat_10 | reverse complement strand
GCTAGTAATGCGTTCATAAATAAGGGGATATACTCTAAGATTATTTTTCCTCTAATAACAAATCCACCAAAAATAGCAGGTCTCTCTCTGTCTAGATAAACATTTGCTTGTCCTGCCTCTTCCTGTGTCTCCGAACTTCTCTGAAAAAGAATATCTCCATACTCAACCATAAATGAGTCTAGTTCCTTCTTTGTTATTTCCACACTACTAATTATTGAGTTATACATTATTGGCGTTCCACTAATAATGTCCATTACACTTATGTACTTATGTCCTTTTCCATATCTTTCTTTATCTGCATTTAGCCCGTTACGAAACTCGAATAAATCGGAAAGTTTCATCTCCTTCCAATTCTCCATATTCCGAAACTCAGGGAAGCAGAGTTGGGGTAGGGTTTGGCCTTCGGCGGGAAAAAGTTGCTGCATTAGCCCTTTTTTGTGGGCTTTGAGGGTGTCGAGTTTTTGGGTTTCGGCGGTGATTCGATCGTCCAGGGAAGTAAGGCACTCCGCGATTTTTTGCTGTTCTTTTTCTGATGAAAATGCCACAGGATACTCTTTTATGGAAGAGATATCTCCTCTCGGCATTTTTACGCCTTTGGCTCCTGTCATGACATAGTTTATGAACCGATCATTTTTGAGAATAAATGTTAAGAATTTGCCAGAAAGCCTCTCATCTGAGCGAATAACGATAACATCGTTTGAACAAGCTCCCTCTCTATCTGCTGACCAAACTTTTTTTAGATATGGACGAATATTTGATATTAAAACATCACCTTCCTTGTATTTTGCAAAAGATCCAGAAGGTGGAAGCTTAGAAGCCCCAGTTACTCCAGCGTAGTCAGGCAATAAATTTTCTGTGCTTACATAGGTGTCTAAGTTTAATTGATCTAACGCTACTCTCTCATTTATAAATTTTGAGACCTTCTTATGTCCAAGTAGGTCACTTTCCCACTCTCCCGCATCCCAAAACTCAGGAAACCGCAACCTCGGCACTAGCCCCTTTCTCTCCTGCTTACTCATTGCCCACCTCCACAACCATAGCCATTTCATGCAGCTTGGCTTGCAATAGTTTCTTATCCGGCAATTGCAACTGATATTGAGCGATCAAAGTCGGCGATAAATTGCGAGAGAGGGCATATTCCACCACCTCATCATCCTGATCTCGACACAGCAACACCCCAATACTAGGATTTTCGTGGGGCTTCTTCACATCTCGATCGAGCGCTTCTAGATAGAAATTTAACTGTCCAAGGTGCTCCGGGCTAAACTTGCCAATCTTTAACTCAAAAGCCACCAGAGCCGACAAACCACGATGAAAAAAGAGTAAATCAATAAAAAAATCTTGATTCCCCACCTGCAAGCGATATTCTTCACCCATAAAAATGAAATCCTTGCCCAACTCCAGAATGAACTGCTTAATCTGCTGAACGATCGCCTTTTGTAAATCACTCTCACTATGTACCGGCGGCAAACCCAAAAACTCTAGTACATAGCCATCTTTGAAAGTGCTGCCAATGCCGGGGTGTAATTCTCTCAGCACTGCCGAGAGTTTTGGTTGACCTGTCACTGCCCGTTCAAATTGTGATGCATTGATTTGGCGCTCCAATTCCCTCGACGAGTATCGCTCTGCAAGGCATAACCTAAGATAATATTCTCGCTCTTCGATGGTTTTGCAACGGGAAAAGATAATTGTATTATTCGTCCAAGATAACTCTTGCACCAAAGACATCAACCTTTCATCAGCCTGATAGGTTTCATAAAATTGCTTCATTCGCCACAAATTTTTATCGCTAAAACCCTTAATATCTGGATCATTTTGGGCGATGTATTGCGCCAATTCTTTCACGACACCCCTTCCCCATGCCTCACTTTGAACTTTCTGACTGATAGTTTGACCAATATGCCAATAGAGATCAATAAGAGCCTTGTTGATTTGGGCAAACACCTTTTGGCGCGATCGCTGGATTTGCTTTAACACCTCGCCAAAATCTTTCTGAAGATCGATCGGGTTTCCTGACAATTTTTTACTATTCATATGTGATCACCCCATCAAAAATTCCCCTCCCTCGGAGGGGTGCCCCAAAGGGGCGGGGTGGTCCGAAATGCTTCTTATTGCTCATAGACCTCTACCCCCGAAATCTCCCGCCCCTGCGCCAGCTTCTTCAACAGCGGAATCAGATCCTCCATCAGCGCCAGCTCCGCCTTAGTGCGAGCCTTCCAACCCAACTCTTGGGGTGCAAATAGATCGCTGAGAGCATCACCATCAAACACCATCCGGCGCAACATCCCATCCACAAAAGTTTGCAGAGCAACAGCTTCTAACCCATGCTTAGCCGCAATATCAGCCAGCTCCCGCTGGCTTTTCTGTGCCTTAAAGCGTTCATAACCCGATCGAATCGCCTGTTCGTCCAGCCCTTTGCCCACTTCCAGAGTATCGATGTATTCAGCGATGTTCTCCCGATCGTCCATAAACTTCGCATCAGACATAATTAAACCGATCAACTCAGCGCGGCTCATCTTTTGCTTGCCCGGAGTTTGCTGAGTATAGCGAGTAATCAGCCCCATAATATAGTCATAATCAATCACCGCAGAAGCAAACAGCACAAACTCAAAATCGAGCTGTTCCACCTCTGGGCTGCCATTGTCGCCTTTACCTTGCTGATCTTTGATGCGTTGAGCCGTTTCTAGGTAGACCCCCTTAAAACCCCGTAACTGCTCCTTAGGCAACACCTGCTCAATGCTTTCCCTATTTTCCACCGTCAGATCTGTGTACTGGTCGAGCTGGGTCTTGAGGCGCTGCACCTCCTTAAACAAATTAATAAACTGGCTGCGGGCAGCATCACCCTTGAGATTGGGCACCGCTTCCGGCTGGCTTTCTAGCCCCTGAGATGCCATGAATTGATCGAGCCGTTCCACCGCCGTTTCCAGCTTCTCGATCACCACCGGGGCTTTATCTACCAGCCAAATTTCCTTGGCTTTTTTCCCAGCCTGACCAGAAAACAGCGCGATCGCCTCATCCACTGCTTGATCTTGCTGGCGGAAGTCGAGAACGTTGCCGTAGGGTTTAGTGTCATTCAGCACCCGATTGGTGCGCGAAAACGCCTGGATCAAACCGTGATATTTCAAGTTTTTATCGACATAGAGCGTGTTGAGGTATTTAGAATCGAAGCCTGTCAGCAGCATATCCACCACGATCGTGATGTCGATCTTCTGGGCATGGGGCAAATCGCTGTTGGAATATTGCTGATCCTTGATCCGCTTTTGCACATCTTGATAGTACAGATCAAACTCATTAATGCTGTGATTGGTGCTGTAGCGATCGTTGTAGTCAGCGATAATGGCTTTAAGAGCGGCCTTCTTCTGGTCAGGTTCCTGTTCATTGTCGGCCTTTTCTTGGGGTAGATCTTCCTGAATTTGCTGTACATCTTTGTTGCCTTCAGCAGGCGGCGAAAAGACACAGACAATGTTCAGCAGCATAAAATCATTATCTTCAGCCTGCTTCTGAGCCTGAATGGAATGCAACAAACGATAGTATTCGATCGCATCGTTGATCGAAGCCGTGGCCAGGATAGCATTATATTTGCGTCCGGCAGTAGCCGCATCATGCTTGGTCAAAATCGCTTCGACGATCGCTGCTTTAGCCAAAGCCTCGCCCGGTTTAGGCGGCTTTTTGCCTTCTGACTTGTAATAATCCACATGGAAGCGCAGCACATTGCGATCTTCAATGGCGTGGGTGATGGTGTAGGCATGAAGTTGCTGCTGAAAGACATCCTGGGTGGTTACATAAGAAGCCTGCTCGCCTGCAATCTGCTGATATTTGGCATTTTGATCGAAAATAGGTGTACCAGTAAAGCCAAATAGTTGGGCATTGGGAAAGAATTCTTTAATAGCCTTGTGGTTCTCACCAAATTGCGATTGATGGCATTCATCAAAAATAAAGACCATTCGCTTATGACGTAGTGGTTCTAGGCGCTCTTTGTAACTGCGTTTTTTATGGCCTTTTTTGCCGCCACTTTTCTCACTGCTATCCAGAGCCAAACCCAACTTCTGAATAGTGGTAACGATCACTTTGTCAGCGTAGTCATCAGAAAGTAGCCGATTGACCAGAGCTTCGGTGTTGGTGTTCTCCTCCACGCAGCCCTCCTGAAATTTGTTGAACTCCTCTCTTGTCTGCCGATCGAGATCTTTCCGATCGACCACGAACAGGCATTTATCAATGTCTGGGTTGTCCTTCAGCAGCGTAGATGCCTTAAAGGAGGTGAGGGTTTTACCGCTGCCGGTGGTGTGCCAAATGTAGCCGTTGCCGCTGTTACGGTGGATGCAATCGACGATCGCCTTCACCGCATAGATCTGGTAAGGGCGCATCATCATTAGCCTTTGTTCGTTGGCAACCAGTACCATATAGCGGCTGATCATCTGACCCAGGGTGCATTTGGCCAGGAATTTCTCGGCGAAGTGATCCAAGCGGGTAATTTTCTGGTTGTCAACATCCGCAAACTGGTAAAGCGGCAAAAAGCGCTCGTCGGCGTTGAAACTGAAATGGCGGATATTATTGTTGGCAAAATACCAGGTCTCGCTGTGGTTGCTGACAATAAACAACTGGATGAAGCAGAACAGAGTCTTGCCGTAGCCGTTACCCGGCTCATGTTTGTAATCAACGATCTGCTGCATGGCGCGGCGCGGACTGATCGATAAGGTTTTTAGCTCGATCTGCACCACAGGCACACCGTTGATTAACAAAATCACATCATAGCGGTGGTGGCTGTTGTCAGTATTGATGCGGAGCTGATTGACCGCCTCAAAGCTGTTCTTGCACCAGTGCTGAATGTTGACCAAGGTGTAGTAGAGAGGAGTACCGTCATCGCGCTCAAAGCTATTGCGCTCCCGCAGGTGTCGGGCGCTAGCAAAAACGTCTGGGGTAACAATCGATTCCAGCAATCGAGAAAACTCGCTGTCGGTCAGGTGGACGCGGTTCAGCACCTCAAATTTTTCACGGAAGTTCTGCTCCAGCGCAGCCCGATCGCGGATGTCCGTGCGGTGGGTGTATTTGAGATCGCCCAGTTTTTCGATCAAGGCTTGTTCGATTTCTTGTTCGGTCATGGTCAAGCTGAGTGGTTTATAGACAGGCAGCCTTCTGGCAGTAGAACCTTGCCTAAAGACTTCTATACTACTGATTACTGGTACTTGCTGCTATTTTTACTTTTAAATACCACTTGGGAGCAGTGGCTGCTGGAATAAAATAGCCGAAGAACTAAGATTCTACTGATAGTCTCAGGTTAATCACCGATAGCACCAAGATTGCCAAAAACATTACCAGACCGATCGCACAGGCATAACT
>JANOXZ010000644.1:0-2305 GCA_031418695.1 Synechococcales cyanobacterium VAR_35_metabat_10 | reverse complement strand
TGGAGGCACAAAACCTAATAATTGGCTCAATTGCGGCATTTTGAGCAGCGTGCTTCTTTCCCTTGCTCTAAGTCAAAGCCAGGGCTTACCAGTAAATCTGCCAACAGCGGGTAGCGGTAAAGTACAAGAGCAAACCAAAATTGTGGTGAGCGTTAGCGATCAAGGGGAGCTATCAGTAAATCGCCAAGTTACTCCTTTAGAAAAACTGGCTCCCCAAATTCAACAGACAATCAGTCAAGAACTGAAAGGCAAAGGAATCCCTAGTAAAGCTAATCCTGCCACTATTATTATTAACGCTGACGAGCGGATTGGTCATGGAAAGGTGATTCAAATTATGGATCAAATTCGCAAAGTGCCAAATATTAAAATAGCAATTGCGACCAAGAGTCGCTAATGTAATATGACTATTTTTATAAACAACTTAATTGCTCGCCAGCAAGAGGAGCAAAAACTCCCCAAGATTTTAGCCTGTGGTGTTGGGGGTTCATTAGTGTTTCATGGAATAGCTGCTGTAGCTTTGAATTATTTACCAAAGCAAATCTCAACACCAGTAGAAGTAACATTAATTAATTCTAGTGAAATACCTCCTGATTTGCGACCTAGCCCTCAGCCACCGAAGGTAAAGCCTATCCCTAATAAAACGATAGCAAAAGTCACACCGACTCCCACACCATCGGTAAAAACTACGCCAACACCAACTCCTACACCATCAGTAAAAGTTATACCGACACCGACTCCTACCCCGTTAGTAAAAGTTAAGCCTAGTCTAACGCCGCAAGTGGTTAAAATCGTTACAGAACCAGTTGTGCCAATTATCCCAACCCAAAAGATCACAAAAAAGCCAACCGCTAATGATTTTAAAAGAGAGCAGGACTTGGCGAAAAATCCATTTCTAAGAGACCCTAATCAGCAATATCAAGCAGTAATCAAGCCAAATAATCTCGATCAAAATTCTGAAGTTTCTCCACAGCCAGGTGCTAACAGCAGTTCATTAAATAATAATCGACTCTCTTTCAGAGACTCTAGTCGATCAACTCAAGTCGCTGACTCACTAGGTACTGAGCCTAATTCATCTGCCGGAGAAGGCAACGATCAATTTAATAATGGCAGCCCCGGCAATGGTGGTAGGAGTCAGGCCGCCACTCTGGGAAATCTTGCTACCAGAAATATTGATAAAACCGGTGGCAGTAATGGTCAATCTCTAACTGCTGGTCAGACTGGTCGATCGCCTTTGGCGCGAGCAGAGCTATCGCCTTTGGCGCGAGCAGAGCTATCGCCTGGGGCTTCCTCTGGGGATAGTGCTTTTGGTGACGGATCTGAGCTTTCTTATAGTCCTGCTGGCGGCTCTGGGAGCAGCCCTAGTTCTAGCGGCAGCCTTGGGGACAGTGGCAATGGTCGGCCATTAGCTCCTGCTGGTACTGGCAAATTTGGTAGTGGTGCTGGCGACAACGGCACTGGTGGAGTTATTAATGGAGGTGATGGTTTTGAGGTGGCGTTGAGTCCCGGCAGTGGTGGTGGTTCTCGATCAACTCCAGGAGGCAGCACCGGAAACAATGGAAATGGTCGATCTTTAGCTTCTGCTGGCATAAGTAAGTTTAGTGGAGGTTCTAACAGCAGCGGTGCTGATGGAGTTATTGGTGATGGCAATGAATTTGGGGGGAGTCCCGGCCAGAGCAGCGACTCTCGATTGTCTACTGGTAGCAGCAGCTTGAGTGGTAATGGAAATAGTCGATCATTGCTTCCTAGCGGCAATGGTAAGCTATCAAGAAATTCAGGTGATGTTGTTGGCAATGGGATATCAGAAAATGATTTTGGCGAAAATGTTGCGCCTAGTCGTAGATCTAGCAGAAACAATGGTCAAAGTTACATTCCAGAATTAAGGTGTCTTGAAAATTGCCTACCAGTCTATACTGAAGAAATACTTGCAAATAGTACAGTAAAATTAAAACTTATACTCGACGAAAGTGGTAGAGTAGCCAACGTGAGTCTAATTAAATCCAGCGAAGATCAAAGCCTAAATAATTTCGCGGAAAATTCATCTAAATCAATGCGCTTTGACCTTCCAAAAGGCTTTACTAAAAGAGTTTTCAAGATTACGATGAACTTCATAAAGCCTCCAAAATAATAGCCCTACTTTCTCAAAAGAACACTTACTTCAACTACACATGAAATACCATACTTTGTCTACCGTTCTCATTGGCTTACTGTTAGTTACTCCTAGCACCGCTGCAACCATTACGTTAAACGATGGCAGCAAATGTGAAGGTGCAGTCACCAACGGCATTTTGGATGGACAAGCTCAATG
>JANOXZ010000643.1:0-5237 GCA_031418695.1 Synechococcales cyanobacterium VAR_35_metabat_10 | reverse complement strand
GACTTGGGATCAGCGAGGGGCAGGCAAGTCTTATCAAGCTATTAATCCTCATTCTGCCATGACGATCGATCGGTTTGTCCTAGATACTGGCGAATTGACCCAATTGCTGTGTCATCGATTTAATCAACATAAAATATTTCTAGTTGGTCATTCATGGGGAAGTCTACTTGGGATATTGAGTATCCAAAAATACCCAGATTTATATCACGCTTATATCGGAATTGGTCAGATTGTAAATATGCAGGAGAACGAACAAATCTCTTATGATTGGACGTTGGCGCAAGCGACAAAAGCGGAAGATAGACAAGCGATTCGGACTCTTACCGAAATAGGCAACCCTCCTTACACAGGTGATGGGCAGAAAAAATTGATGACCCAACGACGCTTACTAGGAAAGTACGGTGGAGAGTTGTACAGCAGCTCAAAAGGTGCTTTTCCGCTTATTTTTAGTAGTTTGATATGTGCTACCGAGTATACTTTGCTTGATAAAGTGAATTTTTTCAAAGGAATATTTGCATCGAATCATTTGTTATGGCAGGAACTTATGGCCATTAATCTAAAGAAACAGGAATTGTCGTTTGAAGTGCCAATATATTTTGCATTAGGGAAGCATGACTATGAAACACCATCCGTACTTGCAGAGCAGTATTTTAAAATGATTGAAGCGCCCAAAAAGGAAATAATTTGGTTTGAAAACTCGGCACATTTTGCGAATATCGAGGAAAATGAAAAGTTCGATGACCTCTTGGTAAATAACATATTACCTAATATTGCTATATTTTAAAATATAAAAACATGAATAGAATAATATATAAAGTTGGGTTTTGGTCAGGACTTATTGCCTTTATTTCAATAGTTGCATTTACCATTACTCAGATATTACAGCTTCTTGGTGTTCTCAGCTATCCATTAGACGAAATTCTAATTTATGGACTTTCTCTTTGCATAGTAATACCCTTCTTGCTAGAAATGCTGGCACTTCACTATATAACTCCACCTGAGAAAAAGTTTTGGAGTCATGCGGCTCTTATTTTTACAGCCTTATATGTAGCATTCGTTACAGCGAATTATGTCGTTCAACTAGCAACGGTAATTCCAATGACACTTCAAGGAAGATCGGATGAGGTTATTATGCTAAAACAAACTCCGCACTCTCTCTTCTGGGACTTCGATGCAATTGGATATATATTTATGGGATTCGCAACCTTATTTGCTATTCCTGTATTTGGGCAGCAGGGATTTCAAAAGTGGGTCAGATATTCTTTCTTAGTTCATAGTCTGGTTACACCTTTAATTGTATTTGTTTATTTCTATCCAAACTTTTCAGAGCAGCTACTTCTGATTGCAATTCCGTGGGGAATTACAGCTCCTGTGTCAATGTTGCTGCTTGCAATCATGTTCAAGAAAGATTTGGAAGTCATTACTCAAACAACATGAAAACTTTAAATCTGGTTATCTGGCTGTCATCTCTAATTATCGTACTGGCATTAGTCGCTACTAGTATCGGTTTGTTTTGGCAAGATGAGGGCGATCCGTTTTCTTTTACTACACTCCGAGGAGATACTGTATCGATCGCTGGAAAAGGCTTATATCGCTATGATACGACGCTAATGGCGATAGGTTTCAAAGCAGGTGATGCGGTAACACTGACTTTGGGTATCCCCTCGCTAATCTTCTCTCTCTTCTACTATCGGCACGGCTCTGTGCGGGGTGGACTTCTTTTAGCGGGTACGCTAGCTTACTTTTTATACAACTATGGTTCAATAGCGTTGGGAGCAGCTTACAACCAGATATTTCTCGTCTATGTCGCGCTGATGTCTGCTAGTTTGTTTGGGCTAATCCTGACGTTAATGTCTTTCGATCTGGCGGTGTTGCCCGCCCACTTTTCTCCTCACTTGCCGCAGAGGAATATTGGAATTTATTCGATCGTGTCTGGGATAGTGTTGCTATTAATCTGGCCATGTTTGAGCATTGTTCCCGCACTAGTTGAGGGCAATGCACCGCCGGAAGTGTGGAGCTATACCACCATAATTACCTACGTGATCGACATGGGCATTCTTGCACCTGTGTTAATTGTCACTGGCATAATGCTACTACGCCGCAACCCTTTGGGTTACTTGCTTACAGCTATGCTGCTAATATTTACAGTGATGCTCGGAACCAATCTGCTAACTGCTGGCACGATTCAAATGCTAGCAGGCTTCATCGACATTCAACAGTTTATCGGATTCGTGGCTTCTTTCGCGATCCTGACACTGTATGCAATCTGGTTTGCGTTAAAACTTTTCCGTAATATCTCGGATGAAATCTCACTATGAAGTATAAATGCAGTGACACTATTATCATTATTGGGGCGGGGATTGCTGGACTGGCAGCAGGTTGCTATGCTCAGATGAGTGGTTATCAAACTCAGATCTTTGAGATGCACGATCGACCGGGCGGACTATGCACAGCATGGCACCGACAGGGATTTGTGTTTGATGGTTGTATTCATTACTTATTTGGATCTGCACAAGGACAACCTTTCTACCAACTCTGGGAAGAACTTGGGGTTGTGCCACAGCAACAATTCGTCCATCACGATGAGTTGCTGCGGGTAAGTGAACCAAATGGAAAAACCTTAATTGTTTACAGTAATCCCGATCAACTAGAGCAGCATCTAAAAGAATTATCACCGATTGATCGACAGTTAATTAGTGATTTCTGTACCGGAATTCGCACTTTTACTCGCTTCGATCTGTCACTACTTCAGCAACAGCCTAAAGCATTGATGCAGTTAGATGACTGGGGAAAGTTAGCGCAGAAAATGTTGCCATTTATCTGCCCACTGGCTCGATGGGGAAACCTATCAGCAGTAGAGTTTGCCGAAAGATTCCAAGATCCCTTTCTGCGTCGAGCCATTCCTCAGATGTTTGGCTGGGACAGTATCCCTGTGATGGTGGGAATGTCTTTGCTAGCTTATATGCACACCAAAAATGCTGGATTTCCGCTAGGCGGATCGCTGCAATTTGCCGAAAAGATCGCCGATCGCTATCTGGAACTAGGCGGTGAAATTCACTATGAGTCGCAAGTGGAAAAAGTTTTAACAGAGAAACATCAGACGACTGGCGTGCGGTTATATAACAATAAAGAATACTATACTGACCGAGTGATTTCAGCCTGTGATGGGCATAATACGCTGTTTGGGTTACTAGATCGGCAATATGTCTCCCGTGAGATGCAAAGCTACTATGATGGGCGTTTGCCGATTCATTCACAATTACAGGTATCACTGGGCGTGAATCGAGACCTATCAACCGCACCGCATTGGACTACTCATCTGCTTGATGAACCTGTAATGATTGCAGGAGAAAAGCGGTATGAGATTGGGGTCAAACACTATTGCTTCGATCCCTCTCTAGCACCATGGGGGAAATCGGTAATGATGGTCATGTTGACGACTAATTATGATTATTGGCAACGCATCTACGGTCGATCGATCTATGATGCAGAGAAAATTCAAGAATCACAAATTCTCATCGATCTTTTAGAGCGATTCTATCCTGGGATTAAGAATGATATTGAGTTTGTAGATGTGGCTACACCACTCACCTACGAGCGTTACACCGGCAACTGGCAAGGATCGAGTTGTGGTTGGCTGCTGACCAAACAAACTCTCCCATTATCGATCAAAGGCTTGCCCAAAATATTACCTAAGTTGAGGAATTTTTATGCGATCGGTCAGTGGGTCGAACCCGGTGGCAGTGTGCCAGTGGTTGCCATGTCGGGACGCAATATTATTCAGCAAATTTGTCGAGAAGATAAGCGAGTTTTCAGGGCGACAACACCTATTTTTATTCAAAGATAATAAGGTCTGACATGAGGCTTTATTATTTTGATGCTTGCTGATGATGGGGGAATTGCTTGAGAAGCAATTTGTTGTTTGTAGGCAAAGGGTTAAGCCAGCAGTCCAATCCCCAAGTTTATTATCTCTATCAATAGGAAGAGATTGCAGTTGGCAAATCATAGCTAAAAATCTGTCCGTTGGGCGATTTATTTACTAGGTAGTTTCGGTTACAACTAATGTTGAGAACTATAGTAATGAAGTGCGACTCACACAGCACCCGCTTTGCGGAATCGAGCCGCGATCGTAACAATCTGTTGTTAGGAACAAACTTGAGTACCATTGCCTGTGATAAATCATGCAATCCTCTTTATCTACAGAAAGAATGCAAAACGGTGATGGATCATTTAATGGCGATCGACCGGTATCATTGCCCCTTCATAATAATCATCCCGGCATGGGTGCGAACTTGTTTGAACATGAATGTTCATTTCGAGTCTGGGCACCGAATGCGATCTCCGTTTCAGTTTGCATTTGGCATGATGAGAAAATATCCCAAGTTGCCCTCGCACCAGAACCGAGTAATTCTAGCTATTGGTCGGCGGACGTTGCCGGTATTATGGCGGGGCAACCTTATCAATTCTTGATCGTCAACAAAGGCGACAATCCGAGGAATCCTGGCGGTGTATTTACTCGTATAGATGCCTATGCAAGACAGGTAGAGAGTGCCGAAGATAACGCCAGAGGGATAGTTGTGGATTGGCAACAACAGTGGTCTGAATTTGCTACACCTAAATTTGAAGATCTGATTATATATGAAGCTCATGTGGGTTCGTTTGCCGGACTAAACGACCATCTCAATATTTCAACTTATGCCACTTTTGCAGATTTTGAAACAAAGCTAGGATATATCCGGGAACTTGGCTTTAATGCCCTGCAACTACTACCGATCGGACAAGTTGATGGCATAGATGGTGAGGGCTATGGGGCCACTAACCTCTTTGCTCCGCACAATGGTTATGGTAGCCCAGCGCAGCTTAGATCGCTTGTAGATGCGGCTCATAGAAACGGTCTAGCGGTGATTTTTGATGTAGTTTATCATCATGCTTCGAGCAGTCATAATCACTATTGGCAATATGATGGTAATACGGCTGATGGTGGCGGAATTTATTTTGAAGACCCATTTCGATACGAACCAGTGCGGGATGAAGACGGTCGATCGTTTGCCCATTGGAAATCTGAAGTCCAAGACTTTTTACTCGACCACGCCCGAATGTTGTTGAATGAATATCGGGGCGATGGTTTGCGGTTTGATATGGCGCATAGCTTGACCTGGGATTGTACCCAGCATATTATTTCTGGACTCCGAGAAAATCCTTACTGGAGAGATAAATATTTTATTGCCGAATGGACG
>JANOXZ010000642.1:0-4098 GCA_031418695.1 Synechococcales cyanobacterium VAR_35_metabat_10 | reverse complement strand
AGCTACAGTCGTACTATGTCTCAAATTGGTGGCTGAAGAATATATCTGAAACCAGGTAATCGCATTAGGAATCGTCAATTCAAAACTGAAGTGCAACGGTTAGAGGTCTTCCCCGGAGGGACTCATAAGGATATACTGGTGTTTACTACAACAATAGGATATCCCGATGAGATACACCCATCTGCACTAGCCATTCTTGCTGCTTCTCATAGGACATACGTGCATAAGTTCCCAACGTTTCCTCTTTCCTTCGTCCAGTGGCTCTACTTTTGCTTTTTCGGATTTCTTTAGAAAATCACTAGATGGTGGTTTCGATGAATCGCTACTATTCCTATTGATAATGGCTTTGAGCCTTGCCACTTCTTCAAATAATTGCTGTGTTGCTTCTTGCTGCCGCAATATAATCTCCACCAAAAGTGATGGAGTCATTTTTTCTAAATCTTGTCTCTTAAATTGCTGCGGCTGTTTCATATCAAAACTTTAGCCTGTTTTGATTTCTTGTCAACCTCTGACCTGAATCCTTATTTACAAAGACCGGTTGACATCTATGGCACTGAGTGGGGATGGCCGTTGGCTTTTTTCTGGAAGTAATGACAACTTCAAAAAATGGGATGTGGAAACAGGAGAAATAGTCACTATTTGGGATAATCGTCTCTGTGCTGGAGCAAAGATTTCTGGTATACAGGGGCTGAATACAGCTCAGCGGAATTCATTAGTAGCTTCAGGAGCAGTAGAGGGAGGAAGGGATATTTTTCCTCCATCTGGGGCTAAGAAACGTGGTGAATTAGGGGAGCAAGGGCAGTGAGGACAGCGGCGATCGCCCACAATAATTCAGTAATTCGATCGATCCGGCTGGACAAGGTGCTTCAGGCAACTTGTTTGTCAAGAAACCTCAAAGTAATCGGGTATGATCAAGAAGGTATAGAGTACTTGGGTTTTATGTCATGGAAGAGCAAGATCTACGGGATGAATACTTCGATCGGCAGCAGGCTTTGTTCGATCGGGCTAAACCTAAATTGCTTGAAAAGCATCTAGGTGAATTTGTGGCATTTGAAGATGGCGAAATTCTGGATCATGATTTTAATGAAATAGAACTGCTTCGGCGAGTTTATGCAAAATATGGCTACCGAGACTTACTGATTAAACAAATTTGCGAGATAGAGCCAGTTCTATCAGTCAATAGTATTAGCCATAGAGCTGGAGCTAAATAGGTGAGTGTTTTTGATTATCAAGATATTGGAGATTTTCCTTTAGCACCTATTATTCCAGTGAAAATAACACCTCCTTCATGGAGCGAATACCAGGGAGAATATTTATCTGAGGCTTTTTTGGATACTGGGTCTGACTGTACATTAGTACCATTAGAAATCTTGTCAGCATTGAAGCTAAAAGTGGTTATCAATAAGGTGCCTATTACAGGTGTTTCAGGTGGAACTGTTAACGGTTCAGCTTGTTATGGCGATTTGTGGCTAGGAGAAAAAGTAATTTTGGCAGTTAAGATATATGGTTTTCCTGGGGATAGAATTCAGCACCGGGTTTTGATAGGTAGAGATGTTATTAACCAATGCTGTATTGAATTCGACGGTATAAATTCTAAGCTGACTATCAAATAACGATATATATTTCTGTATCTGGCTGTGCCCTTTGATGCCTACACCTCTTTCTTTGCAACCCAGCTAGCCCAAGGTATCATTAATAGCCAGCAGCTCAAGTTAATTGTCTAAAAACCAGAGCAAGAGGTGATCGAACAATGGCTAATTTAGAACAGTACAGCCAAAATGTGCAAAAGCTTTTGCAGGAATATGCAGCATTCAGTAAAGATGAACAAGAAGTCGAAACCGAACTAATTTTTGATACTACTAGAAATCATTATCAATTAGTACATGTGGGTTGGCAAAATGATCGCCGCATCTACGGCTGTATCATCCATCTCGATATCAAAGACGGCAAAATCTGGCTTCAGCACAACGGCACCGAAAATGATATTGCCGAAGAACTTGTAGAAATGGGAGTACCCAAAACTGATATTGTGATTGGTTTCCATTCACCATTTAAACGCCAATTCACTGAATATGCTGTTAGCTAAGGAGTTCGATGGCCTGCAGTATAAGTGAATTGATCGATTAAAATGGAAACAACTATCGATCGAAGCATCATTATAATCTAATTCACCCCAGATTTTAATCACGAAACGGCAAGAGAAACTAGCTACCCAAAACAATAAACAAAAAGTGTAGTCTCTTGTCTTGAAAAAGTTCTCCACTTGGAGAAACCCCAAGACCGGATTTTTCACTGCCCCCTCTTCCCACTCGGGAGAGGTTATTCCTCTGTTATCCATGGATCAACGCAGCCAACGCCGTAATCACTGCCGCCAAACCCATCAAGGCTGGCGCTGCTGCCCGTAGTAATTCAGTCAGCCGATCGAGTTTGGATACCTTATGATCCTGAGTTTGCAACTGACCTTTTTGATCTAACATCATTAAAATCTCCTCTAACGAATAGTGGTAAACAGAGAGTAAATATTTCTCCCTTGACTCCACAATATCTTGCTGGCAAGGGTTTGCCTATTCCATTACCATCTGATTTTTGGCGCCTCATTTAGCCCTGAGACAAATCAGAAAAACCGTCTCAATTTAGCTGAGACATTTTTGAGACAAAATTGATCGCCCCTACTAAATTTTGATCTTCAAACCCGATCGACGAGCCGCAATTTTTTCCTGGAGCCAGTCTTGAAACAACTGCCACATAATCTGTTCCTGAAGCTGAGGAGTGAGCTGTGGCTTGATCACCTCCTCCACTAAAATTAAATGTATCTGTTTACCCACTTCGATCGGCTTTAAAATCTGTGGAGGCTGGGCAGCAAATACGGCTGCTGAAACTTCTGGAGTCATTTTTTTTCGACTCACCGTTCCCACATAACCACCTTGGCGCTGTACTTCCAAATCTTGACCGTAGGTTCTGGCCGCATCTGCAAAGCTCATATCGCCTTCTTGGATGGCATAAAATAGCTCGATCGCCAGATTTTTATCGGGTAAAATAAGCTCGTAAATTACTGCTGAAGCATAGTCCAGAGTATTTTGATGAAAATAGGGCGCTGCTTTGCTGGCAAACAGACAATGGGCTACTTTAGGAGCCAATAAATTAGTAGTAACTAGTTGTTCAAAATCATCTACCGATAACATTCGATCGGCCAGCCATTTTTGAGTAGCGGGAATAGTTTCTAGTTTGTTGGTGGCGCGGAATTGATCAGCGCCAGCTTGCAGTTCATCCCCAGAAATCTCTAGCTTTAATTCTTCAGCAGCAGCTTCCAAAACTTGGCGTTGTAAAATGCCATTAAGTAATTCGGGGATTTTACCGGTGATTTTAATTTGGTGTAGTAAATCTTGGCTGGTAATGTCAGGCATACTAACTACTTTTGAGTTTGGTAAATGGATCCATAATGAAATCAATAATTCGGCGCTTGCGAATAATAATTTCGGCGGTAGCGGGCTGGCCAGATTTGAACTGTAAACATTCTTTTTGGTGTTTGATGCAGGTTTGGCTCAGACCAACCTTCACTTCATAATTGGTCAAGTTACCAGTGGGAGCCGCTACTATTTTAGAGTTAGGCGAAATCCAAGTTACCTTGCCATAGACAATGCCATAGGTCTCGAAGGGAAACTCATCGAACTTCAGCTTTACGTCTTTGCCAATGCCCTGCGCTCGCAAAGATTCGCTTTGGCTAGCCGGGATTTCTCCTTTAAAGACCAAGTCTGTTGCGGTATTGGTGGGTGGGGCAATTTCGGCAATTAGTTGTTTGGGTTGTAAAACAGCGCCTTCTCGTGAGATCGGCAGCTCAAAAATTGTGCCGTCTACATTGGCACGCACCGTGTATTTCTCTAGTTGATTGACGAGGTTTCTAGCGATATTTTTGCTCTGCTCTATTTCGTTTTCTAGAGTGGCAATTTGACTTTGTAACTCTTTGAGTTGTTGTTCACTCTTTACTACCGCTAACTTGCCAACTTGATTGAGACTTTGCAGCCCTCGCTGTTGCTCTACTAAGCGCAAATCAGACTGAGTAACGTCTGACTGTAGTTGAGTAGTAGTGCGTTGAGAATT
>JANOXZ010000641.1:0-3356 GCA_031418695.1 Synechococcales cyanobacterium VAR_35_metabat_10 | reverse complement strand
AAGTAGCCCGCCAAGTAGGATGCTCCCTCAACAATGGCAAAATAGTCCGCAACTGGGTAGAAACCCCTTGGGTATCAATCACCACCCCAGCGCCCCCAGCCAAAACTTCTCCATCAGCACCGGCATCGGTAGCCACACAGGCCAACCCACAACCCATCCCTTCTAACAAAGATAAAGACAAACCTTCCACCAAAGAAGGCAAAATAAACACATCGGCACCGCGCAAAATATCAATGCGTCGCTGGTCATCGGTAATAGCTCCTAACCAAATAATGCCGTCCGATCGATCATAAAAAGGCTCCAAAGAAACCTTCGCACTGCCATCACCCACAATCAATAACTTACAGCGACCATCTGCTCCCATCCCCGATTTCTTCCAAGCCCGCAGCAACGACTCCACGTTCTTTTCGGTGGAAATCCGCCCCTGATAAACATAGAGCTGCTCTGCGCCAAACTCTTGCTTAACTGCCGAAACTCCCGGTGAATACTTTTGCTCATCAACTCCATTGGGAATAATCACAATGCGATCACCTGGAACTCCCAACTTAATCAACAAATCTCGCTGTTCTTGACAAAATATAATTGTTCGATCATACTTAGCCAAAAATGGCGCATATAGCTGATAGGACAAGAGCTGTGTCGCTGAAGTCAGATTCCGTCGGCCATCATAGGGGTTATGAAACGTAGCAATTAGAGGCAGATCTAGCTCCTGGCAAATCTCTGGCAACAAAAAATCTAATGGCGAAAGACTGAGAGAAGCATGGACAATATCTGGTCGCCGTCGTTTTAAAGATTTTTCTAGTACCCGCTTCGCCCGGATAGTAGGAATCGTAAAGACCTGAGACTTATACAAAAAAGGCAGCGGCACATCATCACGACTATCGTTTTCGCCAAAGTGCATAAAACTAATTTCGTGGCCACGCCGTTTGAGGCCGTTAGTTATTTCCCGACTGTATGTAACATTGCCGCAAAACGGTGTTTTTTTACCAAGCCAAGCAATATGCATTGTCGAATCTCATTACAAATTACGATCGGCGTAATTTTCTACGCTCAGAACATCTTAACTCGGATTTGGCTCGGATTTGGCAGATCCCCAACCATATAGATATAAAGTCAGCAGAGTAACAATCAGCGCTAACCCCCACAACACATTGGATACACCAAACACTGATTCAGCGATTCCCGTCAGTGCCAAGGGCAAACTGCAAGCAATATTAGTAGCATTGTTTTGTAGACCAAACACTTTTCCCCGCATTTCTGGTGGAGTTTCGGACTGCACCACCGTCTGCATCGGAATCGCCACATTTGCCCAGAATACCCCGATCAGCATAATCGACAAAATGGTTTGCCATAAACTATGGGTCGAAATAGCCATCCCACCCAGACCAACTGCGATGCCGATCGAACCAAAAAAGGCCAATTTAGCTGGGGTAAACCACTTGCGGGCAAAACTCAAGACCACCGCCCCCAGACCCATACCGATACCGCCAGTCGCCAACAAGAACCCAAACTGCGAAGCTTTGATTTCTGGCAAAATCTCGGCCAGCCGGATCGCCAAAATGGTTATAGAAGCAAACACTGCATACAAAGTAACCAACTGAATTAAGGCCACCCGAATCGATCGATTTTCTTGCAAATAGCGAATTCCCTCTTTCAGATCATCCAAAATATGCGGTTCTTCGATGTTGGCATCGCGCTTTTGCTCATTGGTTTTCAGCAAAAGTAACAGCAGCCCTGCAATGGTGTAGCTTAAGCCCACTAACAGCTCTTTGCCCACATTTAGACCCAAACCAAACCCCATACCTACTTTGTCAGCAAAGCCCAACAACGGTTCACCCACGGCAAACCCTACCACCAAAGCACCCATGGTGGTGGTGGTATACAGGGAGTTAGCAGAAAGCAAGTCACGCTTTTCGACGATATTGGAAATGACCGCTTGCTCTGCGGGGGCAAAAAATTGGCCAAGGGTTGAAACAGTAAAAGTGATTAAAATCAATAGCTCAAAACCCAAAGGCAACTGGGCAATAACCTGACCATGGGCAATCCACAGCAAGATGGGCACTGCCAACACCAACAAACCACGTAAAACGTTAGTGACTACCAATACCTGCTTTTTGCGCCAGCGATCGACATACACCCCGGCAAAAGATCCAAACAAGATAGCTGGAACAGTACTGGCCATCATAATCGTCGATACCCAGCCGCTGATGGTTTGGCCTTTGGCCTGAAACTGGGTTTCGATAATTGCAATCATCAGCACCAAATAAACTTTGTCGGCTAACTGCGAAAAAACCTGACCCCCCCAGAGAGCCAAAAAATTCTTGTTTTTTAAAACAGCAGAAATCCCCCGCGCTTCTTCGGGCGGGGAATCTGTAGCCAGTGAATCGGAGGAAGTAGATGCTTTCTGATCTTCCGCCATAGTCTTTCCTACTATTGTTAGCTCGACAGGTAACGTAGGCTCTGCTGGTATTTGGGGTTCTAGGTCTTCAGATAATCGCATTCAACCAGTGATGGCAGTAAATCGCCAAATAAATAAATATTATTAATGTTATTAGCTATCATCTTCCCAAAGAGCGGGTGGGATGTACAGCTTTAGCGCTGAAATTCTGTTGCTGCCGGAGTTTTGACTTTAGTTTCCAACAAACAAAAGCGCAGCCGATCGAATATTACAGCCTAAATGGTGTTTGATATAGCGGCGCAAAATTCCTTCAATGCGTAGCCAAGCTGCCGCTAAATCAGCCGGTGCTACCCCAGCCGGATCTAGTTCACCTGCTGACAACTGCTGAAATAAGTGAGTTTCGATCGCATTTAGATAGTATAGCCCGCCCGTACTTTCCACGGCCTGACCAATGCGCACAGTGCCACCTCGATCAATATTAAAACCAATCCGCCAGTGGGGATCGCCCAGATTAGGCATGATCGGTTCACTGGTTGCCCAGCAGTTGTGTACCTGAGGCGCAATACCACCCAAAGCTAAAAGATGAAAAATCCCCTGGCACAGATGACCCAAGGCATCACCATCGGTCAGAGCATCCAAGCGGCGAAGGTGAACATTGAAGACTTCGTATAAATCAGACTGGGGATGATCGCTCATGGCCTGTGCCAAGACAATCTCTGCCCAATATTGACTAATCGCCAGCTTGGAGAGATCCAAAGCCAGAGTGCGATAGGTATGCAGCGTCTCGGCTTGGGTAATGCGATCCATCGATTTACCCCGCGCCAGCAAAAGCTGATTCACCACAAAGATGCCACTACGACCACCAAGGCTAGATCTGGGCTTACGGGCACCCGGAGCCACGACCCGCATCAAACCATGTTGGGGGGTCAAAATGGTCACTAGTCGATCGGCTTCTCCA
>JANOXZ010000640.1:0-4359 GCA_031418695.1 Synechococcales cyanobacterium VAR_35_metabat_10 | reverse complement strand
GGACGCAGATTGATATTTACAAATCCCCAACCATAGGTGTTGGCAACTTCACAGCAAAGGCGATTTACTTGGTCGTAATTGCCTTTCACTGCCATTACCGTGGGGCCATAAATTACTGTACCCATTACTTTCCCTGTTTCTAAGTCAGCAGGGATAAACACACAGCAGTCTAACCCAGCATGAGCAGCAATCGCCGCAGTCGAATTGGCTAAGTTACCAGTACTAGCACAGGAAATTGTTGAGAATCCAAATTCTTTGGCTTTGGAAAGTGCCACTGATACCACCCGATCCTTAAAACTCAAGGTGGGCATATTTACAGCATCATTTTTAATGTAGAGATTTTTTAGACCCAAGCGACGTGCCAACCGATTAGCTTTGAGCAGTGGTGTCATCCCTGTCCCGACATCAATAATATGCTCGTCAGGAACTGGGAGTAAATCTTTATATCGCCAGATCGAATGGGGACCTGCTTGAATGCTCTTCCGAGTTACTTTCGTACGGAGATAGTCATAATCATATTGCACTTCCAATGGCCCGAAGCAAAGTTCGCAAATGTGTGTAGCTTGGAGTGGATACTCTGCCTTGCACTCTTTGCAGACTAGTCCTTTGGCGGCAGTGGTTCTGGTGCTGGTTAAGGTTGCTTGGGTCATGGTGGGATGTGGCGATGATTTAGATATCCGTCAACTTGTTGGAAACAATCCTATCACGGCTCGATCGAGTCGTCAAACATACCCGACTATTTTAGTCGGGTATGAATTATTGTTGACCATTCAATATGCTCCTTCCCGCGTCAGGACTGCTTTAACTGTTTGGAGCAAGATATTGAGGTCGAGTGCCAGCGACCATTGAAGAATGTAGATGATATCCCAGTAGAACACATCATCAGAATCAACATTAGAGCGACCCTTGACTTGCCATAGACCTGTAATCCCAGGTAAAACCTCATGGCGCAGAAAATGATCTTTAGAAAATCTTTCCACATCTCGCAGTGGTAAAGGACGAGGCCCGACCAAACTCATCTCGCCCTGCAGAACATTGATCAATTGTGGTAACTCATCGAGGCTATACCGACGGAGAAACTTACCAATTTTGGTAATCCGCGGATCGTCTTTGATCTTAAACAGGACTCCACCTTTAATCTCATTTTGATCTTCTAGTTCTTTCTGTAATTCACCAGCATTGACTACCATAGTCCGGAACTTCCAGACTTGAAAATGAGCACCCTTTAAGCCAACCCGGTATTGCTTGTAGAAAATCGGACCTGGCGAATCTAACTTGATCAGTACTGAAACTACCAGGAAAATCGGACTAATTAAAATGAGAATAAAAGATGCAGCAATCAAGTCCAATAGACACTTGAGCCGAAAATCAATACCTAGAATGGGTAAAGATTTAAAGCGGATGGTAGGTATTTCCTCAATCATCTTAGTTTCAGAGCAGTGTTGAGGCAGATTGAGTTCAGTATGGATCACCCGAAGATGGATGCCCGCTGATTTTAGGTGCCAGAATAAAACTACTTGATTGGTTACCAACTGTTGAGAGCAAATAAAGACCTCACTCACATTGAGAGATCGAATCCGATCAATAATCTGGTCGAGCTGGTTCTCGATATCCCAGACTGACAGATCGATAATACCATCGACTCTAAATTGCTGGGATCGATTCAACAGCTTCCGGACTTTTTCGATTCCGGTTTGATTACCTAGCAGAAAAACTCCATGCTGAAGAGTTGGATTGCGTTTGCGAGTTTGAGCAATGATTATGTCAAATAGTAGTCGCTCGATCGCGATAAAGAGCATACTCAGGATCCAGGCAATAACGAAGACCGATCGAGATATCCACACGCCAGGCTGATAGAAAAAAGCCCCGATCAACAACACAATTTGAGCCAGTGTGAGCGACTTAACTAGTTTTGGCAGCGTGTGCGATCTGTCATCGCTGCCATAGTGTCCAGAGGCAGCTAACGTCCCAATACTAATTACCAAAATGGGGACGATTGACTTGAGCAGATGAGCTCCGTTTACAGGCGTACCGAACCGATCAGCGATCGTCCAAGCCAAGTACAGCATTACAGCATCCAGTAACATTAGGACTGTCAACCCAATGCCACGAATCAGGGTTCTGCGCCGAATTAGAAAGTTTGTTGCTCTGATATCTCCGGCGTTCGAGATATTATTTGTCCGGTCGGATATTTTTGGATCGGTCATTCGATCGCTCCGATGGTAGAGTAAAGGGGCTTAAGCAGAAATTTTGATGCGATCAATATCACTGCTCTATTGTTATGTTTGATGTATTTTGAGTATATTTTTGGTATATGTTATGATTTAATGTATCATTTATCATCATTGCCAAAAAAAGCCTAAAATGTCAATCAACATTTAGCTGAGCTTTTAGAGACAGCTCTCTCTTCAAAACCAGTCTTAATCGAAACTAGCCCAGTTAAACCCACCAAAATTGTTCAGCCATTTGGCTGTTGAAAATAAACCAACCTCAGTTATTTAGCAACGACATATTCTATTTCATTGATTTGATGTGCAATGCCACTAAAAGAACTCCAATAACTACCGATCAATTTTCGACATCTTGACAAGCAGTAGAGATCAATTAAAGCGTCTTGGATCGCAGATGAATCATTACGATCAAGGGATTTTTTCTCATAAGTAATAATTCTATTAGGGAAAATTTTCTTTAGATTTTCTGCTTCCCAGGGTGAGTCTGTAGCTACAAAAAACATTACGTTGCGATTATTTTGGACTTCTGCCTTCATTAATTCAATAAACTTAGCTGTCGAACTATATGCTTTCGCGTTTTGATTATCGGTACGTCTGATATGTACACCAATTACATTACTGAAGTTTCCGACTTGAGCATTTATAATTTTCTGGAGATGATCTACGGGGACAAACGGATCGAATGGATGAGTAGAAGTATAGAATCTGTTCAGAGTTGTTATCAAAACTCTTTTGTTAGCGACCATTTCTTCAAAGTTGCAATCTGTATAATTTTTCTGGTGATAGCTTTCCATTTGACTATATGTTAAAACTAGATCGAAATGACCCAAGAAATATCTGAAATAAAGATTTTGGATGAATCCACCTATTTTTTTTCTATAAAACTTCTGGATGAGTTTACCTATTTTTGTTTTTCTATTAATAGAAGTAAGTGTTTTTATGGAGGGAGGAATAGTCCATAAGTCCTCAAATCTACAATTTAGCTCAGAGTTCATATCCCAAATAATATGTAGATCGCTATTAGTTTTTTTTGATAAAGAGATAGCAGAATCTATAGCTCTCATCCGATTGCATAAACCACCTATCGGTTTAATGTATATCCCTGGAGATTCTCTTTTGTAGTTCATTCTTGGTTTCTTGAGTTATTAACGTAGGGTGGTCAGTACCAGCCCTTTCAATGCATGTATATATATCAATTGACTTCCACACTATTGCTGTTGGCTGTGCCTACCGTAGGCACAGCAGGGGGATTCAGTTAAATTAAACAGTTAACTCTGTTTGATGATCTGGATCTGTTGTCAGGTCGGATAAATTTGATACATGCATCTTAATTTCATGGTAAAATAGTACGATGTTTAGCGGTACAGAGCAAGAGGTAAAATGACTAACGATCGGCGGCTAATGTTTAGTTAGCTGTGAATTTATCACTGTCGGCGCGCTCATTTTACTGGAGAGACTCTGGCATTTTCATCAGCACAACGATCTGTCGCTGGAGATCAGCTAAGTGTAGCAATCAAGAAATTAGAATTAGGCAAAAGGTATTAGGGCAAATGCACACAGTTATTAACAAAATAGAGCAGATTAATTCCGCAGAGGGGATGTTGAATTAGTGATGAAAATAAACCCAATCTCTCTGGATTTAGCGAAGTTTAACTACTCCCTTCCCGCTGCGAGAGTATAGATTACTCTGACTGCACCAGTGAACACTGGATCGCTGATGTGAATTTTATACTCTCAAACCTAGTCATTGCAAATGATCGCAGCCAATCTATAGTCTTATGGCGGGAAGGGAGTATGTTTTGAAACTATTTTGATGATGAGATTCAGTGGAGATTCGATAATATTATGAAGAAAATCATAGGAATTATAGAACAGGGATTTGTAGTTTTATCCTTAATCTTCTACACGTCAGGACCTCTGCCGCTAATTCTTTCAGGCGGTGCTGGACAGGGTATAGATGATGTCGAATCAATTTCAACGGACAGTTTCATCCTTCAAGCACTGTTTTTTGTTAATTATTTAATAATCTTCTTACTAATAATTTTTCAATGGAGAAAGGCAATTTATGCACTGAAAAAAAACTGGACGATCTTTCTATTAATGGGAATTGCATTAGCTTCAGCTATTT
>JANOXZ010000639.1:0-4815 GCA_031418695.1 Synechococcales cyanobacterium VAR_35_metabat_10 | reverse complement strand
GGCAATGGTTTAGAACTCTGTGAATGGATTCAGATTCATACTAATGCTTTGATTTTGATGATTTCTACTCGTTTGGAGGAGTCAGACATCGAGGCTTCGTTGGCGGTGGCTGACGACTATCTCAAAAAACCCTTTGGCATGAAAGAATTTCTTGCCCGAATCGCGGCTATTTTGCGGCGCTCTAGTTCTCGTCGTTTGCCGTCCGAGATTGTGCGCGGCAGTTTAAGGATTGATATGGTGCGGCGCAGGGTTTATTTTGACAAAGAGTCGATCGACCTTACCCCCCAAGAATTTAGTTTGTTGTATGTGCTACTTCAGTCACCCGATGAGCCGATTGATCGTCCGGAGTTGCTCCGTCGTGCCTGGGATGAACACATGGGCGGTAGTCGCACTGTAGATACCCATATTCTCGCTCTGCGTAAAAAACTTAAAGATCCAGATATCATTCAAACCATTCGCCAAATGGGCTACCAAATCCATCTTTAGCATTTGCTGATGGATACTGGTATCAAAACCTGTGGTATGGCTGACAATTTACACTAAAATCACCAGCCATCTAGATTTTTCAATGATCAGCTTTTACTGCGACCACTACGAGCCATCTGAATCAAAACCTGATGAGCATCTTCCGAATCGGTTAGTTGCCGATCGAATACCACTCTTACCTTTTGAGTACTTCCAGCCACCACTGCCGCCAAATCCATCCCCAGAGGATCAATAGCTAACATTTCAGCCTTTTCAGCAGCACTCACGGCTCCATGTACCTGAGCATAGACCAACACTGCTGAAGCATGATCATCATTCATGTGCTTACAAATTCGATCGCTAATTTCGGGGGTTAATTGGTCAGCCATGATTAATTAATGTTTTAAAGAAGTAGGAGTATTTTAGCTAGTCTTGATGATGTCTAATGCTAATTGAGACAAAAATTGATGATATCAATAACTGCCTAGAAGCCTGATGGTGGGCAATGTTTCGACTTCGCTCAACAACAGCCCACCCTATAGGATATTGCTTATTAAGCAGCTTTTTTGGCTACCAAATATTTGCTCATAAAATGAACTTCGGTTGGTAAGACCTCCGCAAAACCAGCGTTATGCAATTTAGCCACCAGGTCATCTTCCATATAGGTGCGATAGTAAGGCTCATGGAAAGTCTCATAAAAAGCGTGCATCATCATTTCAAACTCTGGCGAATCGCTCATTTGAATTGAATCACAAATAACCAAAGTACCACCTGGTTTGAGTACTCGGAAATACTCTTCGATCGCCTTTTGCCTTACAGCCTCTGGCAACTCATGGAATAGAAATACACAGGTCACAGCATGGAAATAATTGTCCATGTAGGGTAACTCTTCCACATTTCCTTGCATAAGTTGTACCAATTCCCCAGGCAGATCAGCAAGTTGCTCATTGGCCTTCCGTAGATATGCCCCGGATAGATCTATGCCAAATAATGAAGCTTGGGGTAGCATCGATCGCACACCGCGTAGAGTCCGTGCCGTGCCACAGGCCGCATCCAAAATCTTAATTTGCTTAGCAGGCAGATCACTAAAAGCTTGCAATCCTTGCTTCAGCGGAGCCAAAACCCGACGGCGCATGGCATCAGCAGTACCACCAAACAAAATTTCTACTTGAAAGTCATAGAGACTAGCCGACCAGTCACTGAGATAACCATCGGTTTGGTGATGGAAATTTTGCACATAGTAGCTGGGGTAGCCCTCAGTTTCGATGCCTTGGCTGAACTCCTGATACTTTTTGTTATCCGATCGCTGCCAGATACTAGGCATATCGATGACCATTGCTGGATACTGTGCCAAATAGTCTAGCCACGGCTCATCAAACAACAAATCAGTGGGGTACACGCCGTTTTCAGCATCTTGCCAATCGGTGGCTTGCAGGTCGGTCGATCGCTTTTGCAGCTTAGCAATCAACTCGGGCGGCACCGGCCAAGATGGCAAGTTATTGGGCTTCAGTGCCTTGCGTACCTGCATACTGAGGGTCTTGTGGGCAAAGCTCAGGTAGCTTTTGCCTTTTTGCAGGGTTTCATAAGAGAGCTTAGTGATGGTGTCAGCCATAGCAGCGAGGATTTTTCTTTCAGCAGTGTTGTAAACAAATCTAACGAATCTACGCGAGTTTGTAAATTTGACCTGCTATTTCAAGTCACTTAACTTGATCCGAGGATCCACAGACTTGAGCAGCAGATCGGCTAACAGGTTGCCCAAAATCAGCATCACCGCCCCCATCATCAAACTACCCATCACCAAATAAAGATCCTTGGCATTCACTGCCGACAAAATCAATCTGCCCAGTCCTGGCCAGTTAAAAAAGTACTCAGCAATAAAAGCCCCACCCAATAAAGCCGCAAACTCAAATCCCAAGAGGGTGATCAGCGGGTTAATCGCATTGCGTAAAGCATGTAAGTAAATCACCCGATTTTCGGGTAGACCCTTCGCCCGAGCAGTCTGGATATAGTCTTGACGCAACACATCCAACATTTCGCCTCGGGCAATGCGCTGTAAACCAGCAAAGCTAGTAACACTGAGAGCGATCGTAGGCAAAATCATGTGCCAGCCAATATCTAAGAGTTGTCCGATCGGCGACAGTTGCTCATGATTAATGCTCGTCCGTCCACCCACAGGTAAATATGGAGACAAATACTGAGCCAACATCACCAGCAATAAAGCGGCAATAAAGCTAGGTAAGCCTTGCCCCAAATAACTCAAAACCCGCAAAATTTTGTCACTGGCTTTGTTTTGATGTACCGCCCCCCAAATTCCTAAAGGAATTGCAATCAACCAAGTTACTAAAGTCGAAGCTAAGGCTAGTTCCACCGTCGCGCGAACTCTTTGCCCCAATAGTTCGGAGACTGGCCGGTTGTAACTAATGCTGGGCCCAAAATCCCAATGAAACACCACTCGCCAGAGCCAGCTAAAGTACTGGTTTAAAGCTGCGCCCACGGTCTTTTCGCTGCTTAAGCCAAACTGCCGCTGAATTTCCAGCAGACGCTGGGGCGAAATTTTTTCGTTTTGCTGCTTCAGAGTATCTAGAAAACTGCCTGGCGAAAGCTGAACAATCAAAAAACTCAGAGCCGAAGCTAATAGCAGCGTAATCAGGGCTTGGAAAATCCGCTTGGTGACATAGAGAAAAGTCTCATTTAACAACAAGGGGCGCAGCCAATCTAGCAGATTATTGTTGCGAGGGTAATCAGTAGACATTAGGTCTTTAGGGTTTTTTAGGGGTTCAATATCTTAATAGTCTAAGACAGTAATAATGGGCACGGCAGGAAGTTTATTGCGACCAGCCAAATCTTTCAGTTCGATCGCGAAGGCATAACCCACCAGTTCACAACCAATTTTGTTGATCAATTCCCCTGTCGCTGCTGCCGTGCCACCAGTAGCAATCAAGTCATCTACAATCAACACCCGGCTGCCTTTGGGCATGGCATCTTGATGGACTTCTAATCGATCGGTGCCATATTCCAGCTGGTAGTCCACACCATAGACCGCAGCAGGCAGTTTCCCTGGTTTGCGAATTGGCACAAAGCCCACGCCCATCTGGCAAGCCAAAGGAGTACCCACAATAAAGCCTCGAGACTCCATGCCCACAATGTAGTCGGGCTTTAGATGGGCACACTTTTCTTCCAGAACATCGATCAAGTGCTTCAAACCAGCCGGATCCCGCAGGAGGGTGGTGATGTCTTTGAATAAAATTCCGGGCTTGGGGAAGTCGGGTACGTCACGGATTAAAGCTTTAAGATCCATCGGAGCTGAGAATAATGATTAATCTGTAGATTATAGTCTGCCGTTGATTCACAAGAAACTCTCATATTCATCATGAGTACCAATCCAAATCCAATAGTAATCATCACCCTTTTTTAAGGCCAATGCTCTAAATCCACCGCTTACTCGTGCAGACCAAAGGTTTTTACCAACTTTTTTAAAATGTAAGGAAGGATAGAATGGGTCATCTTGCCAAATTCGATAAGCTTTCCTGGCCTTCTTTTTCATCTCTGGTGACAATTCGGCATAAGCTTGCCAGAAATCAGATGTTGCGAAGGACTTCATCGATGTCTCTCACATTGTTTTTTGCAATATCTGCTTCAGCCCGAGCAATCAGGTCATTTAACTTACCATTGTTAAAGTCAGATTCAATTTGTTTATCCCACATTTCATCAAGGTATACCTGAAGCCACTTAGCGAGATCACGAACCTCTGTTTCTGGAAGCTGTTTAATTACTGCTTCAACTTCTAAACGAGCACTCATCGGTGTTCTTCCATTACAAAACTGTGCTGGCACTATTGTAACTTGTTAGGACTCGTTACCAGTCAAGCGACTCAGCCGATTTTTTTCACCCCCACTTTTTCAACGGCCATCCGCCCGTGCAACCGTATTTGATCGACACCTGCTCATCCACGACATTCTCGACAAACTTCTGCTTCGATTAGCGATAGTGAAACAATACTATCTTCGTTTTGCTAATGTTGCAGCAGATGATGGGATTGAGCCAGTATAGGTTGTTGCGAGATTCTGGGGCGAGTAGTCAAAACTCGATGCCACGATAGATTCGATCGATAGGAAAGGTCAAATTATTACTCTCCAACTCGACAACATCCCCAGTGACGTAATTGGTCACTTCCCATTTATCCCGATCATTTTTGCGGAATACCTCAATTTCGATTTCTTCAGCACTGACTAGAACATATTCCATGAGGGCGATCGATCTTTGGTAAAGTTTGAATTTCTTACCTCGATCGTAGGCTTCTGTACTGGGGGAGAGTACTTCCACGATTAGAGATGGATGGCTGATAAATTG
>JANOXZ010000638.1:0-4484 GCA_031418695.1 Synechococcales cyanobacterium VAR_35_metabat_10 | reverse complement strand
CACTTTACCTCCATTTGTGATGGCCGGTGTGTAGCAGCTAAAGCCTTGCACTAAAAGTGCATAGTTTCGACTAGCGTGTTGGTACAATGAACTCCCCAACGCTAAGACACTCCAAAATGGCTGGCAGTCCTTTGAACTTGATTGCGACGGTCGGATGGTCTCGGTATCCGTTAAGCCCAAGGTTTGGAAGAAGTTGACGGAGGCACAGGTTAATTTCCCGATGTGGGTGGCGGCGATCAGTGGGCAAATGGGTAAGGCTACTGCTGATGGCTTTGAGTTGGAGCAGCCGAGTATTCAGGTGTTCGAGAAGAAGCCAAAGGTCGAAGTGGTTCCTGCATCGGAGTAATTGATTTTCTTGGGTGGCTGGGGATGTCTTTGTCTGCTGTGATTTTCTTGGGGGTTGATCGATCACCATCACCACTCAAGTCCCCCTCGATAGCTTCGCTTGCACCAAAGGCGATCGCACCGCTCCCAACATTACCTAGTGAAGCCTTGAGATCAACGGCATCAGCGTAGCCATGGAGGATGGGGGCAACATTGGGGTCATGGGGTCAGTGAACCCTGCCAGTGTATTCCGTCGAAGACTTTAGTTATTCGCGGAATATTAGATCTTCAGGGTTATAAAGTAGTTTTAGTTGATCTTGATTGGCTTCTATCACTGTTGCAAACTTGACTGATCTTTGATCTGGAACTGTGAATACTCGATCAGTACCTTGCTTTAAAGATGCCACAAATTCCTTCACCGTTTTATTTTTATTCGAGGGACGACCGTAGAATGCTTGTAGTCGCCGCCATAACTTCGGAAAAATTGGTGGTAATTTAGCCAAATCCACTGGTGATTTGATGATGAATCCCTTGGTTGAGGCATCCTCTGTCCAAATCCCCTTTTTGCCTTGTCTGGAAGCTTGTACAGCTTTGGTCATTTCATCCCGCAGCTCTTTATAAAGAGTTTCATAAAACAGCGGATAAACTACGCCGTCCGCTAGCAACTTATAATTCACACTTTGCTTAAGTAAATCTGATTCCAAGAAAATGGACTCACCATCTGCGGATGAGGAGTCTCCCTTAAAAACAAAGCAGACTGGCCGCCCATTTTTTTCAGCACGACTAGACAAAATAAATCCTGGCAATTCATTTTGGTCGCCACCCAATAGCTCAATATTTCGTTTAGTGGCATCAGATGAAAAAGGCTTGATAGCAGCTTTTTCTAAGGCATCAATTCCTTCATATCGGAGCTGTACTTCTCCACCTGACTTAAATTCAACTTGTCCTTCTAACTGATTAAAGAGAGCGTCATTATTAGCGAGGAATCTTACAGAGTCACCATCAGGAACTCCGCTTTTAGGATTGAAAACACCTTTTATAATAATAAATGACACTTTGATACTCTCCTAATTAGATACCGTTCTGTATGGCCTGATTAGCTATTCTTTCCTCAATCATGCCATATAACATTACTAATTTGGGTAACTAGGTATACAATGAATCTTCTGCATAAATCAAATTTTCAATATTACTTAGATACGTTTCAGGTGAAGGTAACTGAGTCTTAACACGAATGAGCGAATAGTTCATCCATTGGCAAACTTCCAACCACCCAATGCTACTCAGTGAAACCATAACCCCAACAGCTTCAGCATAGCCCCAGAGAAAGTGGGAAAGATTGGAGTCATGCAGTTATGAAGTCCCGTGAGTACCTTTGTAGTTCTGGTATTCGGGGGATTCAATGTCGCTCAGGGAGAACTTTAAGCACCAGTAGGATTGCGGCTTCCTTGGGCAGTGCTAAGAATTCTGGGAGGGGGTTGGTGGGTATTGGCTTGGGGCGATCGCTAATTCCCCCAGAAAATATCAGAATGATTAGTGCTTGCAATTTATCTTTGTGCAGCGCAGAAATTTTCGATAAAATGGAGGCGAGGATGGTTTCATTTATTTTGCCTCTGACTTTCATAGCGGTTTCTGGTTAAGTGTGCTGTGGACGTGGCTCTTCTGTCACATTAATTACTCGTCACCTGAACCCCATTTGACTGCACCATAAATTTACTTCATCCGAGTCGGAACCACCATAACCTTCTTTGAAAGATAGAGTATTTTTTAATTGTTTACATAGCTCTATTGCTTTTCTCGCCTCAAATTTTGCTGCTGGTTCATCACCACCCAAAACATGTTTGGCCATACCCAGCAAGTAGTAAGCTGGAGCATATTTAGGATTAATAGAAATAGCTTGATTAGAGTCAGCAATTGCACCGTTAGGGTCACTATCGGGATCGAGACTCTGCGAAATAAGCTTGAACATACCCCGCATGTAGTAAGCTTGAACATATTTAGGATTAATAGAAATAGCTTGATTAAGATCAGCAATTATTGCAGCTTTACTACTCTCTAAACTATGCTTAACTACCCCTCTCGCAAAGTAAGCTTCAGCATACTTTGGATTAATAGAAATAGCTTGATTAAGGTCAGCAATCGCACCTTTATTATCCTCTAAATTATATTTGACTTTGCTTCGCATATAGTAAGCTGGAGCATATTTAGGATTAATAGAAATAGCTTGATCAAAGTCAGCAATCGCACCTTTTTTATCTCCTAACTTGTACTTAGTATTACCTTGGTCAAAGTAAGTGACAGCATTTTTAAGATTAGCAGTAGTATTTTGAGCTAAATCAATAATTGAATTCCGTATGATCCCTGAAGCATACTTAGAATTAGCCAAACTAATATAGTTTTTTCTAGCCAGTTCGCTTTGTGGTAGAGAATAATCGATTGTTGGCTGTTCTTTTGCCAGGAGGGATGTGGCGCAAAAGCTAGGGAGCAGACAGACAAGGCAAAATCCGGTTAAAATTCTCAACATATTATTCTAACTCTCATGATTTTTTGACTTTCAATATATATGGGATCTTTCTAGAGAATTTTGCATTCTGTTGGTGCGTTGACCGAACATCGCCAGACTGGATGGATAGAAATTTAATACCAGCAGCATTGCCACGCAACCAGCGATCATTGGAGATCAAGATAGAGGTATAAAATCATACCAAGCAGGTCAAATATTCTAGGGAGAATTACAATAACCACTAGCATTACTAGCAATCTGTGCTGGTGAACCATAGGGTAAATTGGATACCATACATTTTGTTGCCTGACCTCTTTGAATAACGCCATTTCTCATTTGTGTATTCAAATTGCTAATTAATTGAGCGTTCACCGCATTGCTGCGATTTTTGTAAGCTTGGGCAATTTGTTGACTTATTTGAATCAACTGCGTTTTTTTTTCGTTGAGCATGGCAAATTTAGTCCCTAACACTTTTACTTTAGCTTTATCATTCGCTTGAATGGAACTCCGAGTCTGTTTTGAAAGTTGATTGTAGCTCCGATAAATCTGAGCCAGTTCTCCCTGGATTCGATACGTGGTGTCCAAAGCGGTTTGTGCTGATGGATCGGCAGCGTAATATGGAAGGCTTTGTAGCCCTAGCTCACTGCACCGCTGAAGATGGACGACAGCCTGTCCAGATGTTTGGATGAGAATATTAGTGAGTTCAAGCCCTCGATCGAGATTGGGTGTATTCAGGAACTGCTCAAATACAGCAAAAAAGCTATTAGTCGCCTGATTTGCCAGCTTTTCTTCTTGGTTGGCTGCGTCTACTAAATGGCGATAATTAGCTACTTGTGCCAACACCATTAAGTTAGGGTGTTTTGTGACTTCTGTTCGATTTAGGCCGTGGCTAAGTGCCGGAATCGGCATTGATATACTAACAAATATCGTAATAATGCCTAGCTGCATTGGAAGTAATTTCATTATTCATTGTTAAAATAAAGTTTACTGAAAATGTAGTGAAGGTAAAAGTGCATCTGCGATCGAGCTAAAAACTTACCTGTTGGCAGGTAATTGTCACGGTCAAGTAGAATAATTAAACAACTCCTAGGTTTGGTTAAGCAGGGCGAAATTCAATGAATATATCAAGCTTTAATTTTATCTGATTCACGATGATCTATCTCAGTTTAGCAAAACTCAGGTAGAAGTCATCACCAATGAAAAGCCAAAGTTTAGCAGTTATTGTAATTCTGGATATCGAAAGTATCGAGCGCTCAGTGATGCAAGAAACTCTTGCGTTGTTTACCCAGAGAGGCTCTAGGATCTTCTCAACGAAAATACTGGGTTTCGGATCACTTAAAGTTGGACAAAATCGCTCAAAAACAATTTGAACCCGTGAATAGCAGATCGTTCAAGAGTTTTCTGAAACACTAAGGTATCGAGTGATACAAAATTTTAATAAATCGTTATCATATCTGGCATTTGTCCTAATTAAAACTTCAGATAAAAGTAGAATGTAAGTTAATATGTAGCAAAATCTTACTACTAAAATTACACATCGCGTTTAATTGGGAATAAAAAATATGTCTATATCTATCAACGAATTGCCACTATCTTCTGGCTAATCGTTTATTGAGCAATGATTATTTGCACATTCCCTGCGAATCTACCCAATGAA
>JANOXZ010000637.1:0-3885 GCA_031418695.1 Synechococcales cyanobacterium VAR_35_metabat_10 | reverse complement strand
CGGTGAAATTAATCATTTCCAAATTCCTCAATAATTTCTGATGCAATTCAATTATGGGCAGGTTACAATCTACGAAACAAGTACGTACTCAAAAGTGCTGTACATACCTAAAGGTTCGTTGCATGACTGAAATATTTTCTCGACCCTGTGTATTGGATCAAACTTCTGATGTGCGGCAGATTCTTGATCTAATTGCTGACAAATGGACAGCATTGGTGATTTTGGCCTTGTCACGAGGTACACATCGATATAGTGAACTACACCGCACAATTGGTGGCGTATCGCAAAAAATGTTGACTCAAACGCTGCGCAGTTTGGAAGCTAGTGGGTTAATCGATCGCAAAGTCTATCCAACGGTGCCACCAATGGTGGAATATTCCTTGACTCCTTTGGGGGAGACGCTGGTGAAGCCCCTAAAAACTTTGTGTGAATGGGCTTCAGAGCATATGGATGAAGTGGAGAAGGCCAGAGAAAAGCAAGACAGGTGATACAGCTAGTAATCAAACAGCGATGGCATTTATCCATGAGAATTCTTGAATCAGGTTATACAATTCGCTCTGCTCGGATTGAAGAACTAACCATGCTGGCTCAGGTTGAGCGATCGGCTGCTGTGCTGTTTCTAGATACTCCCTATGCTTTTCTGGCTAATAATGATCCACTATCACTAGACTTTGTTCAGCAAAGATTCCAAGCAGGACAGGTATGGGTGGCAGTAAATAAACAAGATGTAGTGGTTGGTTTCGCCATTACTCGGGAGGTGGACGACACAATTTATCTTCAGGAAATGGATGTAGATCCTGAACATGGACGCAGAGGGCTGGGTTCTGCATTGGTTGAGACAGTTTGTACTTGGGCAGAACTTCAGAGCTATAAGGCAATATCCTTATCAACTTTTCGCGATCTTCCTTGGAATGCCCCTTTCTACGCCAAATTGGGATTTCGGATTCTCTATGAATCTGAACTGTCGATCAGTTTTCAACAGATTAGACAACAAGAGATGGAAGCTGGATTACCAATATCCGATCGAGTCATTATGTATTATGAGTTACAAACACCCAAGAATCCCGCTGCACCAAAATGAAGTGATTGTTGAGATCTATTGCTTGTCTCCATTCAGTGAGCGGGAACTTTGAATTAGTTGCGCCCCGCCGTTACACCTCCATCAATGAGATAGCAGATCTGCCCGTCTTCCATTTAACACAACTTTTGCCCCCGCTTCATAGAAAGCCCGTCCGGCATCAGCTCCAATTCCGCTGCCACCGCCGGTAATGAGTACCACTTTGTCTTTGAATCCCATAATTTTTGCCTTGATTTCTTGATGTTTTTCGTAATCCAGAGCATGGGTGATGGCACAAAAGCCCACAAGCAGGCACAATCTTGATAGGTAGGGTACTTTTATGAAAGAAATGCAGTCAGCTCCAGATAAAAAAGTTTTGGCAGAAATACCCGATGTGGCAGAGGTCGTGGAGGCTGTTTTTGGCTGTAAGTGGTCGCTGCGAATTTTAGGACTTATTCGCAAAGGGGTTTGTCGTCCGGGGGCGATCGAGCGAGAACTCACTGGCTTAACTACAAAAGTCCAAAATTACTATTTTCGCCGGATGGTAACTTTGGATATTTTGGAACGGATTGTTTATCCTGAAGTACCACCACATGTGGAATACCAATTAACAGATTTTGGGCGAAGGTTTATGCCGATCTTGGATTTGATCGAAGAACTACAGCGCGAACTTGAGACACGTCATAAAAATTAAGATCTTTACTTTGCACCAGATTGCAACAAAATTGATACGATCACTCCAAGAAAAGCAGAATCAGATTAAACAATCGGCTGGAATAAAGTGAGGCTCGATGGATATTACAGACACCACCAAACCAATAAATAGACAGGAGTGGCGATCATGGTTGAAGCGAAACCATCAAACACTCACAGAAATTTGGTTGTTATCTGACAATCGCGCAGAAGAGCCGACCGTAACTTACCTTGATGGAGTAGAAGAAGCCATTTGTTTTGGTTGGATTGATGGTATCCAGAAGCGATACTCCACACATGAGCTAGCACAAAGATTTACCCCCCGCAAGCGGCGCAGCAATTGGACAGAATTAAATAAAGAACGGGCACGCCGTTTGATTCGACTGGAATTAATGACTGAGGCAGGGAGAGCAACTCTTCCCGATCTGAAGATCGAATTTATAGTTGCTGAAGATATTATGGCAGTACTGAAAGCAAAGCCTGATGCTTTGGCTAATTTTCTGGAATTTCCTGACTTGTATCTTCGAGTACGCATTGGCTATATTGAAGAAATGCGTAAAAACAGGACGGAGTTCGATCGGCGACTACAAAATTTTGTGAATAAAGCCGCTGATAATAAAATGTTTGGCAATTGGAATGATAGCGGCAGATTGCTATGAATTAACCTAAATAAGTATCAGTTCTACTGCCATAAGCTCTCTTTGAGTTTTCATTGTTCAATATGTGAGCAAGTGCTTGCTTATTAAATAAAAGCAAAGTAGAATCATTCCTGTGGTCAAAAATAGGAGCTTGGCAATGAACGATCATTTTGGTTTTGGAGCCTCTACCTTGGGAGAGGCGATGCAAAAAATGCGGTCAACAGCGGCAGAAGGCGATCTGACCAACAGATTTTCAGTGGAAATAGAACAAGCATTCGAGCAACATGATGCAATCCACATCTTGTTTAATTGTGGTAATTCTATTCAGGATGAAATAGCTGTCCATATCTGGATGATTTTTGCTACAACTGTAAATATTAGCGAGATGCATCGTGCAGTTGCCGATGGAGAACATCGCAATGTTTTAGCTGGGATTGGTCATTTGACCTTACTCAGCACCTGGTTGGTATCACTGCCACGCATCATCGGTATTATCTTCAAAAGCTTACGGATGAAAAAAAGACTTGCTATCGAGGAGCTTACGAAACTCAAGCAAAAGTCTATCAATGATATTCGCCAAGAACACGGTATTGTTTTGTAGAGGTAAGAGAACAGCCTTAATCGGAATCTAAATTCAATGCCCCGCAATAAAACCATTACAGATGAAGAAATTCTGACTATAGCGCGATCACTCTTTCTGAAGGAAGGTGCTAAAGCTTCTACCAGAACTTTATCTAAGCTAGTTGGCATCTCTGAAGCCGTGATCTTTCAGAGATTTAGCACGAAAGAAGATCTTTTCTTTCGTGCAATGGTGCCACCAGCAGCGCAACTTGATGAAATCTTTAACATCCAGCCCGGTGAAAAACAGGTTACGACCAACCTTGAATCGATCGGCTTACAGATCGTTATTTACTTTCGTGAGGTGATGCCAATTTTCCTATCTTTAGTCAGTCATCCAGCCTTCGATATGCAAATATTTTTGCAACGTCACACCATGCCTAGGATGCAAATTGTTCAGCGGCTCAATGAATATCTGAATGCTGAGGCAGAATTGGGGCGAATTCAGCCAGGAAATGTGGAGACAATAGCAGCGATGATCTTGTCTCACTTGCACAACCTAGCTTTGTCTGAAAATATCGGTGCTCATCAACCGATTGATACAGATCGGGCGATCGTGGATGCGGTTGAAGCACTGTGGCAAGGTTTGGCTCCATAGTTAAGAATCATTTTTGGGGTTGCCAACCAAAACAATAAATTTAGAAATTCGATAGTTTCGCTGAGACTCTGATCAACACAAGTCGCTTGCGTCCAAGATGATCGATTAGTCCACAATGCCATCCCGTTTCAAATCGCTCATCAGTGCAGTCATAAACTCAATAAACACCCGCACCTTTGCCGATAGATACTTTTTTTGGGGATAAACGATCGCGATCGGTTTGCTTTCTGGCGATCGGAACTCCTTCAAAATTGGCTGTAGCTCACCCCGAGCGATCGCCC
>JANOXZ010000636.1:0-7114 GCA_031418695.1 Synechococcales cyanobacterium VAR_35_metabat_10 | reverse complement strand
CAAGACATCGCCGATGTAGTAGCATTTTTGGTAGGTGATGATGCTCACTGGATGACCGGACAGAATCTGCAAGTTAATGGAGGTATTTTATAGTCAAATCTTGGAAATATCTTTTGTCAAACCCCAAATAACTAGGTGCCGAACATGATTGATTTATATACATGGAATACCCCGAACGGTCAAAAAGTATCCATTATGCTAGAAGAAATTGGCCTGCCATACCAAATTTTTCCGATCAACATTGCTCAAGGGGAGCAACATTCCGAATCTTTTCTGGCGATTAATCCCAACGGGAAAATCCCGGCTATCGTCGATCGATCTGTAGAAGGTGGTCAACGAGTCTTTGAATCTGGCGCGATCCTCATCTATTTGGCAGAAAAGGTCGGAAAACTATTGCCCGCCAACAGTAATCGAGCAGAAGTTTTAGCCTGGACATTCTGGCAAGTTGGTGGACTTGGACCAATGATTGGTCAATGGGGGCATTTCTCCCGCTCTGCACCAGAGCAAATACCTTACGCGATCAATCGATATTTAGATGAAAGTGTGCGGTTGTTAAATGTACTTAATAGTCATCTCAATAATCGAACATTTATTGCCGATGACTATTTGATCGCCGATATCATGAATTACACTTGGGCATCTAGTGGGCTGAACTTTATTCGATCGGCTCATCCTGAACGAGTTGAGAATTTAATGGCGCTTGATCGCTGGGTGAATACAGTTGGTGATCGTCCTACTGTAAAAAAAGGCTTAGAAGTTTTGAAATCACTATGAATATTCGTACACCATAGATCTCAATGAAAGCGAGAGTTATTTAATGCCAAATCCAAATTCCTGGACGACCAAATTAACGTTGTTATTAGCCAGTAGTCTTACGGTGATGTCAGGAGCAACCGTGGCTCCCTCGTTGCCAGCGATGAAGCAACAATTTGAAAGTGCGATCGCCGATGCCGATCTGCGGACTACGCTGGTAAAGCTAGTTATTACCTTACCTGCCCTGTTTATCGTAATTGGTTCACCGATCGCCGGGTTAGTAGTTGATCGCTTTGGCCGCAAGCCACTATTACTGATCACCGCAGTTCTATATGGTTTTGCGGGTAGCTCTGGTCTATTTTTAGAAAGCCTCCCCGCTATCTTGGTCGGACGGGCATTTTTGGGTTTGGCAGTAGCTGGGGTGATGGTGAGTGCCACAACTCTGATTGCTGACTACTATAGTGGTGCCGATCGTGCTGCTTTTATGGGTTTACAGTCAGGCTTTATGGGTTTGGGTGGCGTGTTGTTCCTCACTTTGGGTGGTGCCTTAGCGCAACAAAATTGGCACTATCCTTTTGGCATTTACCTACTTGCTTGGCTAATTGTGCCCCTAATTTTCCTGTTTATTTTGGAACCCGATCGCACACCATCTCAGCCCTCAATTAATTCTGAATCTAAGATGGTGAAACCACCTACGCCGATTGGGGTGATGGTGGTCGTCTATGGATTGACCACCATTAGTCAAATTGCTTTTTACCTGATTCCTGTCCAGTTACCATTTTTCTTAGATAGTTTGGTAAAAGCTTCACCGAGCCAGAGCGGCATGGCGATCGCTCTCTGTACCTTATTTAGTGCGATCGCCTCTGTGAGCTATGGCAAACTCAAACAAAAAATGGAGTTCGTTACTTTTTTGCCAATCATCTTCGGATTAATGGGCATCGGCTACTTATTAATTGGTCAATCCTCAGTCTGGGCACAGGTTTTAGTAGGACTGGCAATTTCGGGGATGGGGCTAGGGATTTTGATGCCCAATATGTCGGTGTGGCTTAGTTCTGCGGTGCCCGATGCCATGCGTGGTCGGGCTTTAGGTGGTCTTTCTACCTCGATGTTTTTGGGGCAGTTTTTGTCGCCGATCGTTACCCAGCCACTTACTAAAAGTGTTGGGTTAGGTGGGGTTTACGCTGCTATTGGGGGCGTATTAGTTATTATGGCTCTGGGATTTGCCATCTTCAAATCTCAGGTGCGTAACCTAACCCACAGCAAAACGACTTAATTACATCAATGAGTATTTATGCTTACAATGAAAGATAAGAAAATGTAAATAAAGCTCAAGGTATTACTTATGAATACTCTGCGTTACGACTATCTTCTACGGAAACTGGCTACCATCTTAGGTGATTCCCAGGAATGAGTGTACCATTGCCGTTGGCTTCGACTCCGCTCAGCCAACTAAACTTTTAAAATAGCCGGTATTTTATTTAAGGGAAACCACCTTAGCCCTTGCTATTTTTACTCTTTATCGAAAGTGTTCCCCTCATCGGCCAAGCCCTGCGCCAATTTTTATTGGGAGGTGAATCGATCGGCACCATTACCATCCAGCATCTATTCACAATTCACAGCTATCTACTATCAGCAGTGGCATTGGGTTTATCGACGATTCATCTGTTTAGCTCCTTGCTGCAATCACAGTATGTCGAAGAACTCCCGGTAGATTCTATGATCCAGTGCAAAGTCCACGATAATCATGACCGTGGCAAATAAGAAATTTATGGTATTTTTGCTGTTTACCACAGTCTTAGGAATGCATAGCTGTATAGAATGAAAGGCAGCGACCCATAAAATATCATTTCTGCAAAACCTTGCATATGTCTAAACTTCTAAAATTACCACTCTATACTCAAATTATTATTGGCTTAGTACTGGCCGTGATTGTGGGTATCTTGCTTGGAGCCGGGACTCCTGTTCTGCCCAAAGAAAACCTTCAAAACTTGGCAATGCCCGCAGTCTTAGTTTTGCGGGCATTGAGCATGTTGGCCACCCCATTGATCTTTTTATCGATTGTCAACACTCTCATGACTGCCGATTTACCTGGTGGAGCCGCCAAAAAGCTAGGTTTTTTGCTGACTAGCAATACTTTTGTGGCAATCGTGATCGGCTTGTTTGTGGCCAATACCGTACAGCCTGGTAACTGGAATAGCGTAGGCAAACCCAGTGCTGAAAAAGCCGCCGAAATTGCTGCCAAATCAAAAGGCTTCGATCCTTTACAGTTACTAGATAGCATCGTACCCGATTCGATCATCAAACCCTTTGCTGATAAAAACAGCGTTATTTCTTTGGTGCTGTTGGGTCTAGCCATGGGCGTGGCACTGCGCATGTTAAAACAAAGACAAATTGCTGAGTCCAAAACAGACTACAAACCGATCGAACAAATTATCACTGTGTTATTTACTACTGTGATTCAGATGCTGCATTGGGTCATTATGCTAGTGCCCATAGCCGTATTTGGCATTGTGGCTCGAACGATCGCCATTCAAGGTTTTGCCCCTTTCCAGTCTCTTCTAGTGTTTGTGGTAGCAGTTGTTTTAGCTTTGGCTCTCCATGGTTGCTACTATCTGTTGCGAATACAGTTTGGCTCTTGGGTAACACCAAAACATCTCTTAACCAGAGGTGCTGACCCTTTAGTCACTGCTTTCTCTACTGCTTCTTCTACGGCTACCATGCCGATTACTTACGAAACCCTGATTGAAAAAGTAGGTTTGCGTAAATCGTCTGCTTCGTTAGGAGCATTGGTAGGCAGTAACTTCAACAATGACGGTACGGCTTTATATGAAGCCATGTCGGCGCTGTTTATTGCCCAATCTTTGCATTTGAATCTGAACCTCTACCAACAGTTGATGGTGATGCTCACTTCGATTTTTGCCTCGGTGGGAGCAGCCGGAATTCCCGAAGCTGGATTAGTGACCATGACTTTAGTGTTTAACTCAGTAGGCTTGCCCACTGAATATATTGCTATTCTGCTCACTGTAGATTGGTTTCTCGATCGAGTTCGCACCGCCATCAACGTGATGGGTGACATGACTGTCAGTTGCCTAGTTGATGGCAAAGCCCCTAAAGCAATAGAAGATAAAGTTCTAACGTAAAAGGCGGCAGGAGCTGCGGATATTGTCAGAAACTGGCTCTTGCCAGGAATAAGAGAAATGGCTAATCGCACTCAATCCTGGCGAAGAGCGATGAATGCCATCCATCTGCGCTTCTAAAGAAGGGCGATTTTCAAAGGTGCGACCCCAGGCACCGGCCAGAGCAGGAATCACTGGTGTTCCAGAACTAGATGCTTCCGTCATCATTTTAGTTACCTGATCTTCAATACATTTACTCTGGCCACAAATGGCATAAGCCATGGGGTGCCATTCAGTATTACGGGGAAAGCGGTTCCAGCGCTGAAGCCGAGAATCGTACCCTTTACCCACAGTACCGTTGGCCTCTGGGAAAAACACGGCTCCAGCCGGGATGCCATATCGTTGAGCCAGAGCTGTGGAATTACTTAAAAACTGCACAACGCCATCGCCAGCATAGCCAACGGCCAGTTGCCATAGTTCTCGGTTATACAGTTCGGCTCTTTTTTGAGGAGTCATTTTAAGTTCAGTAGGGCGTGCCGATCGACCGATCCAGCGGGGTTCTTGTTCATCAGGAAAACTACCATCGATCGCTGTGACTTCATTGGCCTGCACATTTCCATTGGTCAAAAAGGTTTTAATCAGTTCACTGGCTTTATTATTTTGAGCCATTGCCTCAAAGCCTTTGCGAGCATCCGGGCCATAAATCCACAAATCTTTTACAGTAGCGGCCACCGATTGGGCACCCTGACCCCGAGGATAGCGAATATAGTCAAATAACACACCATCAGGGCGACGTTTGAGTACTTCCGTCAACATGAGGTTAAAGTCGTTTTTGGCCTGTTCACTATAGGGATTAACAAACAAAATTGAGTTTGGTCCCCCCGCATTAGGGGACTGTTCGCCTTCTTTGCCCACAAACCAGCTTTTCTCGTTGCGACCGTTAATATTGAAGGCCGATTCATGGTTAGGATATAGGCCGTAGTTAGAGCCGAAGTTCAAAGAATACATCCAGGCATATACTTTTATTCCCCGCTCTCGCCCTTTGCGAATTACTTCGGCTAAGAGATCGGTGTTGCGGACACTAGTAGTATCGAGCACCGATGGCCAGGTGGTCGGATTGTTAGATTGAGGCAATAGTACCCGACCAGCATAGAACGTGGCTAAGTAAACTTGGTTGTAACCTTTTTCTACCATGCGATCGAGCAGTTCATCCACGGCTCCGGGCTTAGAATCACAGGGATACATCCGAATCCAAATAGCCTGGGTTTTGAGCCAGCTTTTTTGCCGACAGTTCAGTAGAGCCTGGCCACTTTGATAAAGATATTGGCGATAGCGTTGTTTGGCGGCAGGGTCTGGGCTTAGGGCTGCCGATCTCAGGCGATTTTTTTCGGTGATTTGGGCTGGTGTAGTAAAGCAGTAATCGGCGCTGGATGTGACGGGCTGAACTGGAGCTATGGGTGGTTGAACAGTTGGGGGAGCTAATGATTGAGCGGTGGCCAGAGTTCCTAAATTCAGAAAATTTGCGCTGGCCAATGCTCCCGTCATCAATATTTTGAGCTTTATTTTAAGCTGTGGCAAACGGGAGATATGAGAGAAAGGCATTAGCTTGAGTCAGTAAGGGAATTTAATTTATTTGATGAATAATTCTAGCAAATTGTTTCATTTTATCTATATAAAATAGCCGCCCCAGTAGGGACGGCCAGCAAAATCAGTGATTTTTGAGAAAATTCTAAGCGCCTCTTTCTAAGGCTGTTTCTACCTGTTTGAACTTTTGAGCCAAATTTTCTTTGAGTTTATCGGGCACTGGGCGATTAGGATACGCCGCATAGTGGGCAGCCAAGGAGTTCAAAGCCGTGCGCATGGTGGTATAGGAGCTGCGCTTGGTAAGAGCTGGATCAGTGCGGTAGCGAGAAGCGAAGTCGTTGATGTTTTGACGGGCGATCGCTTGAGCTGCGGCTTTTTCGGGGCTGTCTTCGCCGCCTTCGAGGGCAGTGCGGAGGCTAGAAATGACGGTGAGGCTATCTTTCTGATAGTTGCCCACTAGGCCGCCCGGTGTCTCGGCTGAACATGCAGAGAGGCCGATTACTATTACTAATACTAGGGCGATCGCTTGCGACCACAGGCGTTGGATAGACATGGCTAGAAAGAAACATAAAAATATTTCCTCATCCTACCGTGAATCCTGATTGATTGCTTGGCTGGCCTCTCTACATGCCCAGCAATTCTAAAATCAAAATTTTCAGAGGCTGAACCCCTTGATTTTTTGTTTCGTGGAAAACTGGATCGTCAGGCAAATAGACAGTGAAATTAATATGTGTTATTTTTGATATGTGTTGATTTTACTAGCTATTTTATGAGAACTAATCCTGGCGGTGGGCTGGCACCAGAAGAAGTGGTAGGGCGCGATGCACTCATCGCCGAGCTGTGGGACAAATTGGAGCGTCACAGCGTGATGATGACAGCCGAGCGACGCATGGGCAAAACCAGCGTGTTGAGGAAAATGCTGGCACAGCAGCCACCAGGGGTAACAGCATTTTATTGGGACTTGGAGAATATTCGATCGCCAGAAGCTCTGGTGCGGGAGATTTTTAATAAAGTCAGTGAAGATCTTGGCAACAGCCAGAAATGGCAGGGCAAAGTTCAGCAACTGCTCAAAAACTGGGGATTGGGTGGAGAGAAGATTGCTGGAGTCAGCTTACCCAAGCCGGATTTGACTTGGCAACAGCATCTTCAAGGCATGGTGCGAGATCTTTCTGTTCAAGTGGAAGATCGAGAACGCTGGTTATTCTTATTCGATGAGTTGCCGCTGGCGATCGATAACATTCGGCAGGATCAAGGAGCTAGCATCGGCATGGAAGTACTCGATACTTTAAGAGCGATCCGCCAAGACTATCCCCAAATTCGGATGGTGTACACCGGATCGATCGGTTTGCATCATGTGGTGGCAGAGCTAAGGAAACAAGGATATCGAAATGCGCCCACTAACGATTTACCACCTGTCGAGGTCGAGCCGCTGGCTGAATATGATGCGTGGAAACTGGCACAGGATTTGTTGATGGGCGAAAAAGTGACAACTGATGATCTGCCAGCAGTAAGTCAAGCGATCGCCGCAGCAGACGATGGCAATGCTTTTTATATTCATCACTGTGTTGCCAGACTCAAAGGGATAGCTCAACCAATTGATGTCGCACGAGTAGAAGCGATGCTCCAAGCAGCGGTGCGTCAGTATGATGTTTGGGATCTGG
>JANOXZ010000635.1:0-2040 GCA_031418695.1 Synechococcales cyanobacterium VAR_35_metabat_10 | reverse complement strand
CCTAACTTAGGTAGTATCCCCATCCATTTTGGATCTGCTACCAAAATTCTCTTTGATTCCGTTTCTTGCAGATAAACTACCTCCAATGGATCGCCAACAAAAGCGGCTGCAATTGAATAATATGTTCCGGGAGGTGTACTTGGTATCATGAATCTCTTATGAGGCAGCCGATCATCATAGACCTGAATCAAATCATGTTCATTGCTGCAAATTGCTACTGTCATATTTTTTTCCTGTATTTGGTATTTGATATAGATGCTAGCCTTAATCAGCAATAAAGATATCGTTGTATTATAGCTTTATTATCTTCTTTAATAGTACTCCAGTTCGTTACTAAAAACAATGACTTATTCCAATTAAAATAATCATGATTTTCCTCCTTTGCTTAATATTTTGATGCCTGCTTTTTCTAATGCAGGCTCTAGATTTTCTAAAGTTATTTCCCCCCATTCTTCAGGAATTGGCACCTTTCGATCAATAAGATCACCTTTAGGATCGGTAAAATCTCCCTCTATCTCCCATTTATAGTGTTGAGCCATTAAAACTAAATTTTTTAGGGAAACGAATTTTGATGGCTTTTGAACCTGATCTTTTACAGCCTCTGCGATCGCCTGATCAAGACCAGCTAGAATCGATTGATTGGACGCTGCTAATGGCAAGTAATTTTCAGCTAAGTGCCGATACTCATTAGACTTGGCCGTGTAGTCGATCGATCCTTCCGGGTTCCTCCTTTTCTTGTTAGCGATCGCCACCTCCACCATCTCAGCCCATCGTTTTTTACTCTCGGCCTCCTGCTGCCTACATTCATCGTCAAGCCGCTCAAATCTCATGCGGTAGGGCAATCCTACTTTTTCCTCTACTCCTCTCCCCGTCTTGGTGGCTGCAAGCTGGGCAACACATGCCCCCACTGGTAGCTGGGAGAAAAAAAGTGGGTCAAACAGTGCCACCGATTGAATCTGGTCACTTTCTGATGATGAGTATGAAGACTGCTGACCAGAGCTGCGAGATTTGGAGTTAGAGCCGATTAGAACTTCTTTGTTGCCACATTCTGCACTGATAACCTCAGCATTTGCGACACTGCCAGGGTTGAAGAAAAACTTGTTACCTGCGCCCAGAATCTTCGGTATGACATGCTCACCATAGGTTTCTTCCGCTTGGCCTAAGTACTGCATCCCAAACATGATGGAACACCCCAGCGATCTTTTAACTGGTCCCCATAAGTCGAATACATCTGGCACATTTATTTGGGGTATTTCATCTAAGAAAATTGCCAGTGGTGTATCTGACTGGCGAGTAGAGTTGAGGTTGTAGTTGCCAATTTGCTCGATCGCTGTCGCAATTAATGGTGATACAACGCCCCGCAGGTCTTGATTCAAGCCAAATATTACCAAGTTACTTTCACCAATCCAAAAGGGCTTGTCTTCATGAAAACAAGGGAAATCTGGCAGGCCAGCGATCGAATCAATGAAGCGGCTAGAAACTAGTGGCTTCATGATCGATGCTGCGGTGGAGCGCAGGGAAGCCGCCGTATCGTTAGCTGTCTCGTCTGCGTGTGCTGAGAGGAATTGAGTGAACGATCGATAGGCTGCCCGTGAAATCTCCTCCCGGTTAGCGATTAATCTGGCAGTCAGATCGTGCATACTGATGATTTCATCAACCAGTAGTAGATTTGCCACCTCTGGGCGACCACATAGCCGCGCTGCTCTCTTTGCGAGCAGAATGGCACCGGCTACCATGCCTTGGCCACCAGTCTCGAAGAAAGAATTTGTCTTGTCGTCACCTCCTAGATTTTTGCGTAGGGTCATCACCACCTGATCGGCTGTAGTGCTGTCGTTTTCGTCCTCGACCGCATCTAGAATATTGAACGTCGCTGATTCTTCGTAACCAGGGGCATAGACGCTGATATCGTAACCATGATCGATCACTATTTGTCGCAGCTGCTGATACCTGTTGTGGAGTGAGAGGGGGGGGGGGGGGGGGTGGGTAAGGAAGTATGGAGGAAGTGAGGTAAGGGCGGGACGACTACGAAGAGAAGTAAAA
>JANOXZ010000634.1:0-5481 GCA_031418695.1 Synechococcales cyanobacterium VAR_35_metabat_10 | reverse complement strand
GCCACCGTCTCCCTGGACGCGCTGCTCGCGGCACTGGTTTAAGCCGGGGCTTGTTCGTGGAACACAGGTCACCGCCGCCTCGCGCGCCAGCGAGCCACCCCAATCCGTCATCCTGAGCCACATCCAAGTGGCAAAAACGTTATGGAACATCGGCTTGGTCAAGTCCAGCAAAAAGGAATGGCGACCAGCAAAGGCCGGGTCAAAATAGATCAGCTTATCTTGGTCTAAGAACACGTTGCCATTATGGGCATCCCCATGACCGATGATCGACCAGACTTCACGGCTATCTGGGTTTAAGACTCTGATTGCTCTATCGATAATCTCTTGCAGCGAATCTTGATACTCCACCCCATTAATGCGCCAGCGCCATTGGGATAGCTCGGCAAAAGGTACTGTAGCTCCCGGTAGGGCAATATCTTGACCCACATAGAAATTTTCGTAGCGGCCACCGACTAGCCGGTGGTAAAACAGTTGATGGATGGGGGCTGCGGCGTGGTCAGCGGCGCTGAGCGGTTCTAGGGTTTTTAAATAAATGTCGGCGAGTTGTCGATCGGCTTGTTCTTGAATCTCGACGATTTGTGGCCCATCATGCCGATCACCAAGTTCAATTTCTCGCAGTACGTCAAATAACGAAGGCGCATCGAAGTAATCGTAAATTAGCAACTGCTTACCGTATTCGGTGGCTCCAAACAGGGGCTGAATCGTAGGGTAATCGGCGGCGGCTAAGATCTCGGCGTTATAGTATTCGTTGATGATACTTTGCGGTTCAATGTGGGTCTTAAAAAACAGCTTTTTGCCTGTATCGGTGGTTATAAAGCCGTTAATCGAGTTCAGGGAAACTGCCAAAGGCCGAACTACCACGCTGGCGACGGTAAAGGGCAGATCTGAACCACGCAAAAATTCCAGCATCCGGTCGCTGGCTGCTGGAATATCGTGAAATTGCAGAGATTGAATTTCTTGTAAAACTTGATCTGATGGGGCTGGCATTGAACTTCTAGGTGTCAGTTAGAGCTGCGCATGGGTGTGCGAGTGCTGTTTGACATTATCATCTTTCGTGACCGTGCGGCTAGCATTGAGGACACGCTTGCGCTCGGTAGAGAACTTGAATCCTTCATAGGTGGTGCCTACTGGAATTAAGGTTGCCGATTCTGGCGTGCGCTTGAAGGTGCGGGTGGCAGCAATGGTGCGATCGACAAATTCTTGGGCAATCTCGGCATCATCAGGGAAACCCGCTGGAATATGGGGGCCGTCGGTCAATACTGCGCCGATCGTGGTGCCTACGGCTTGAGAATACGAGGTGGGTACGCCTTTGAGCAGGGCTTCGATCGCGGAGGCCGGAATTGGCTCCACAACTCTTACTTGCTTTACGCCGTCTTCATCGCGGTAGAAGCAAGTGGCCAAACCAATCACTACATAATCATCGGCTTGGAGGTCAGGGGTTTGGTCGAGGAAGCTAGTCATATATAAGTTTTAAAATATGCTGTTTGATCGTAGCAAGTCTGGGCAGAACAGGTGCCAAAATTGGCCTCTCCTTAATAAATCTTTGGGTTGGTTTATCCTAAGATTGGAAAAGAATCTCCCACTCTCCTACAGTAGTTATGTGAGAACAACCAATTTATTGAACTTGCTCCAAAACAAAGTAGCATCATGATTATTGTTGACTATTGTACCTGTCTAAGTCTGGCAGTAGCATCGACATAATCTTTTTCTTTACCGGTTTGTTTGGCGAATTTCATTGTCGCCTCAAAGTCAGCCTTGGCTTTGGCTTTATTGTTTAGCTCTTGATGCAAAATTCCTCGTTCATAGTGATAATAAACATCTTCAGGTTCTATTTTGATGGCTTGGTCATAGTCAGCGATCGCCTGGACTTTTTGATTGGTCTTTGCAAAAAAACTAGCCCGAGACATATAGCCATAAGCACTTTGGGAATCTAGCTTAATTCCGGCATTAAAATCTTGAAGTGCCTGGGTTTGATTATTTTTTTTTAGATGCAAATTTCCACGATGGATAAAGGCTAATGCATTGCTTTCATCTAGTTTCAAAGATTTATTTAAATCATTAATAGCCTGATTTGTATTGCCCAAATCATCATGCACACCTGCCCGCTGATAATAGGCTTCAGACCACTTGGGTTTGAGTTCGATCGCCTTATTAAAATCTGTTAGTGCCCCCTGTTTGTCTTCTAACTGACTGCGCACCTGTCCTCGTTCATTGTAGCTATCAGCAATAGTGGGCTGAAGTTGAATTGATTTATTAAAGTCAGCTAACGCTTCAGTGGGCTTGTCAGCGGCACTTTTAGTCTTGCCCCGCTCTAGGTAAGCCACCGCATTTTCTGCTCGATCGCCCAGATCTTGACTAGCACTGCTGAGCAGAGGACTCAGATCTGGCTTGGGTCTAGTCATGTTGATCACCACCACCAACAGCAATATTGACCCCATTAATCCTAAACCGCTGCCGATGAGCAGCTTGGTGAGACTGTTACTACTGGTTGCTACGTTATATGTTGTGACCCTTTGAGTTGGGGCATTACTCCTGGGTGCTTGCTCACCATCCAGCGCCCGTAATACTTCAGTCGCCGATTGATAACGCTGTTTGTGGTCAACATGTAACAATCTATCCAAAACTAACCCCAACTCATTGCTAACAGGGTTGTTAATATATCTGCGCCACTGTTGCACCCAATTGTGAGCTTGTTCCGGAGAAGTTTCTTCTAATAACTCGGCCAAAATGCGATGGGGCGGAATGCCACTCATGAGGTAAAAAGCCGTTATCCCTAAACTATACAGATCGCTGGCCGGATAAGCTTTACCACCCCAAACTTGTTCTAGAGGTGAATAGCCCAATGATCCAATACTGGTACCAGTGGGAGCATTGACTTCAAATTGCTTGGAGATGCCAAAGTCAATCAAGACTAGCTTCTGGTCTGATTTCCGCCGCATGATGTTGTAGGGCTTGATATCGCGGTGAATAATGCCCTGTTGATGGACAACCTGCAAAATCCCTAGTAAGTCTTGCAAAAAACTGCGCACTTTGGCTTCGGTGAATAAGCCATGCTCGGCAACTTCTTCCGCTAGATTTTCGCCTGCGACGTACTGCTGGACAAAGTACAGGTAGCCTCGTTCCGAAAAGAAGGCCAAAAGCGCCGGGATTTGGGGGTGTTCACCAAGTCTTTGCAGTTGCTTGGCTTCCTCTTGAAAGCGGTTCTTCTCGGTTTCGCTGTCATCCCCAGAAGAAGGGGCAAACTGCTTGATGACACATTGTTCACCAAATTTCTTGATATCTGCCGCCAGATAAGTTTTGCCAAAGCCCCCACGCCCGATCGATTTCAATGGCTGGTAACGATTTTCCAAAATCGCCATCTCTGTGCCACACTCGACGCAAAACTTGGTCTCGTCCTGGCAAGGAGGGTTTTGGCAGTTAGGGTTCAGGCAACAGATCATGGGTTTGCTGGCAAATGAGTGGTTTGTTGATGAGGGATTGCGGCTGTAATAGATTCTACCATTGGACTCTTGGCTAATTCTCCCCACAAAATCCAGTATTACAAGGAGTTTAAGATCTATTATGTCGCAGATTTTTGAAAAATCTATGGGCTAAAATGATGACTGTCAACTGGTAAAAATTATGATGATTGTTTACAGTTAAATCACGATGAGTCATGAATGAGAAACCCAAAAAGCTGATCATAAGGAGATTAATATGACCCATTTAGATCTCGAAGAGCAAGAAATTTTAGAATCGCTGGAAAACGGTGAATGGCGATCGGTGCCTAACCTAACACAAGAAATCCAACGGTATCAAAGCTATGCCCAGGCAGCCAACTTAGAAAGCATCAATATTGAGCTGCCAACCAGTGATTTTCAGTCCTTGCGGGATTTAGCCGAGCAGACAGGTATCTCTGTCAAATTACTGATGGCTAACGTTCTTCATCAATACATTGTCCATCAATCATCAGCCCAATAGCGGTTGTAGAGATACAGATTAACATCGCTCTCTGCTAAAGTAAAAGGTAAGCACCACCTACTTCTTGCGCCAGCAGCCAACATCATGGATACCAAAGCATTTAAGCGATCGCTCAACCACTCCGAAAACTACCATCGCAAAGGCTTTGGCCACCAAGCAGAAGTCAACATCGCCCTGGAATCGGAGTACCAGAGCGACCTGATTCAAAAAATTCGCGCCAACAATTACACCCTCACCCAAGGCAACGTCACCATCAAACTCGCCGAATCCTTCGGCTTTTGTTGGGGCGTAGAGCGCGCCGTCGCCATGGCCTACGAAACCCGCCAGCACTTCCCATCCCAAGATATTTGGATCACCAACGAAATTATCCATAATCCCTCAGTAAACCAGCGGCTGAAAGAAATGAACGTGGGCTTCATCGAAGTGCAGCAGGGCGAAAAAAACTTTGGCGTGGTTGGCGAAAAAGATGTAGTGATCTTGCCTGCTTTTGGAGCCAGCGTTCAAGAAATGCAGTTACTGAATGACAAAGGCTGTACCATTGTCGATACTACCTGTCCCTGGGTTTCTAAAGTCTGGAACACGGTCGAGAAACATAAAAAGAATGATCATACTTCGATCGTCCATGGTCAGTACAAACACGAAGAAACCGTAGCTACAATCTCGTTTGCCAATAAATACTTGGTAATCCTCAATATGGCCGAAGCCAAGTATGTTTGCGACTATATTTTGAACGGCGGTGACAAACAAGAATTCCTGAGTAAATTCAGCAACGCTTGCTCTGCAGGCTTCGACCCTGATATGGACTTAGAGCGCGTCGGCATCGCCAACCAAACCACCATGCTGAAGACCGAAACCGAAGAAATCGGCAAACTCTTTCAGCTCACCATGCTGCGCAAATACAACCCGGTGGAAATCAACGATCACTTCCTCAGCTTCAATACCATCTGTGATGCCACCCAAGAGCGCCAAGATGCCATGTTCCAGCTTGTCGAAGAAAAGATTGACTTGATGATGGTCATTGGGGGCTTTAACTCTTCTAACACCACCCACCTGCAAGAAATCTCGATCGACCGCACAATTCCCTCCTACCACATCGACAGCGCCGATCGCATCTTGGCCGACTACCGCCTAGAACACAAACCCCTCAAGCAAGACTTGGTAATTAGCAACAACTGGCTCCCTACTGGTCAAATCACCGTGGGAATTACCTCGGGAGCCTCAACTCCCGACAAAGTAGTCGAAGAAGTAATCGAAAAAATCTTCGCGGCCAAAGGCTAACTAAGAGTCCAGCAGCTTGCTCTTAACCTTAGAACCTTCACTGAGCCAGCCCTCGATCGTCTGTTGGAGCTGCTCAATCTTCACCGGTTTAGACAGAAAATCATTCATACCAGAGGCGATCGCCTGCTCTAGATCGGCTTTCATGGCACTGGCCGTGAGCGCCACAATTACCGTACTTCGTCGTTTATCGGGCAAGCGACGAATCAAAATCGTAGTCTCGTAGCCATCTAGCACCGGCATGTG
>JANOXZ010000633.1:0-4858 GCA_031418695.1 Synechococcales cyanobacterium VAR_35_metabat_10 | reverse complement strand
TATAAAGATGGCAGAAGAATTTCAAGAATATGTTGAATTAATAAACCATAGACCAAGAAAATCACTTGACTATAGAACACCTTATGAGGTATTCTTTTCTGTACCAGTATAGCAGCGTTGCACTTCAGTTTTAAATTGGCCGACTCCTAGGCGTTGCACTTCAGATTTGAATTGACGTGTGTATTGAATTAAGCAAATTATCAGGCAAGCAAAGCTTGTCAACACATTCACTAAAAGGATTCTGACTAATATCAAGATACTTGAGATTAGTGAGTGCAGATAAATTCGGATAATTTTTTATGTAATTTGCTTGAATTTGTAAATCTTCTAAAAGGTTCATATCATTGAAAAACCATTCGGAATATTTGTTATTTCATTATTATGTAAAGATAAAAACCTCAATTTATTTGATTTTATGTTTGGAGCGTCTGTTAGGCAATTCACACCTACGTCTAGTGTTTCTAGATTAACTAGATAACTTATATCGGGTAAATCAACTAAATGATTTTCACGCAAATCCAATGATTTAAGATTTCCTAAAGTATTAAGATTTATATTTCTTAAGTCAGAAATTTCATTGTCACTTAGATCTAATGAAATTAAATTAGAAAAATTATTAATTCTAATAAGCTCTGCCAATTCAAAAGGAATCTCTTCTAAACCTCTATTACTCAGATCTAGATGATTTGTTTGTCTGGCTTTGGCGATTAGAGTTTGAATTGAATCCATAATAGCAACTGAATTTAATGAAAAGATATGTGTAGTGGTACGAAAGAAGCTAAAAGAACCAGGAAAGAACCAAGCATGTTGCTAATAACATTTCCCTGCTTTTCATAATAATCTCCACATTCTCTTATAGATTCTGCATAAGCAAAGATAAATACAGCATGAATTATGCAAAAGATAGTTGCGTAATATTGAGCAATCACCTGCCATTTCCAATAAGAAAAACTCAGGTGATTTTGTACGAACAAACATAGCGCAGTGGTGATAAAAGCAGAAATAAAAAGTTTCATAGAATTATTTAGCTACATTGGACAGAATGAAAAGAAAAGCCACCAGATATTTCATCAACCACACTAAGGATGTTAGCCTCTTGGTAGTGATCGGTGTTTTTATAAGCCTAGCCTTGTCGCTACAGCTATTGAGGCTATCGCTAGAGTGCCTACTGTAACTAATGATTTTACAATCATGTGCAACCCAAATAAATATGACTAATAATAATACAAGTTTTGTCGAAAGCTCAAAAGGGCACGATCGTGCCCATGTAAAACTGAGATCAATAATTTTATAATCTAAAGCAATAAAATCGTCGCTAGATTCGCCGTCACTAGGGGCATTGGCTTACCGTATAGTAGCCACAGCCTTGCAGGCTGATATATTGGCCGATAAACAAGTCTGTTAGCCTGTATCGCTACAACTAGGCGATAAATTGTTATGATTGTAATATCGCTACTAAACTGCTTCTCCAGTTGTTCTTATGAGCCATCAAATTGATGTGAAAGAATCTCTCGCACCAGGTCACAAAGGTGAAAGCTGTGAACAAAATGTGAACTCACCGTATTTGAGATGTGCCATAAACCCAAAGGGGAACTGCAATAATTGCAGTGATTTCAAGGAGGATTTAGCTAACCCAATCCCTAAAAATGCTTTTGATATTGGGGAAACATTTTTTTGCCTTGGTTGTTCTCTGGATAGACCAACATTCCCTGGCTGGTTTTCTTCTCCTATTTGTGAAGAATGTTGGCAGGAAGTATCCGAAATAAATATGAGGGAACAAATGAAAGACTGGTCTTATTAATCCCCAAAGCCATCATAGTTTTGCCCTGTAAACCCTGCGGATTGTCATCAAATCAAAAATAACGGGAAAAACAAATGAATAAAACAATCATACTAAAGCACCCGATCGAAAACCCACTCTCCATTGCAAATTTGAAGGAGCTTGAGGCGATCGAACCATCGGAATTTTTTCCAATGGTTGTATTGAATGAGGTGAGGAAATTAGATTTTCGATTAACTCCACAGGGTGATCGACTCCTAGTTCGTGCGTCTGAATATACTGCTAACTGGATGGTTAAAGCTTGCGATCTTGAGTTTAGTGGTTTCTTTTTTGGCGGTCATCCCAAACTCCTGGATATCGCAGAAGTTTTGAGATCTAGAGGAGAAATTTTAGAAAATGTCGGGAGATTCGCATACAAAGTCTCAACTGCTCCAACCGAGCCTGAAATTTAGCTTAGATACCGTCAGTTCTAATTACGAGCGGGAGTTTGGGTACACGATCGATGCCAAGTTGCCGATGAAAGAGTGAATCGGCAACTGGTGATGGGTGAGCTAAACTAAAGGCAGAACCTTTAGCGGTCAAATAGCGATCAAACAAAAACGGCTCCTAGGATTTCTCTATGAGCCGGTGATTTTTGCATAATAACTTCGTTGTTATGGTATAGTACTAAAAGACCAATTTGAGGCAAACCAATCATGTCTAAATGCTCAGTAAAATTAGATGATTCTCATGACTCTAGATGGATTTCCATAGCTTTACACGTAGTTTCAGGATTTGTTATTACCGTAGATCCTCCGTCATCTGGAAAGGCGAAAGCATCCCAGATGATTTTAAATCGGCTCAATGAGACTTAAGAGAAGGTGCTAACCACTGAAAATAAAAGCAAGAATATTCGCAGTGGTTTTCCAGTGGGCAATGAATTTGGCGATCAGCGCGATCGCCACCGGCAAGGTGGTGGAGTACGAGTGAGAGTTTGGGTACACGAATCAAGGCCATAATAAAACTAATGGAGTAAATAAGTGAAGAGCCTCATATCAATAATACTCAAGAGTAAGTTTTGGGAATCTATTTGGTTTATTTGGTTTTTATTAACTACTTGTCTTACGTATTTCATAATAAATTCTGGGCACGAGAAAGCATGGGGCGCAATATTCTTGATGTTTTTAACCCCCGTTCTTGGTTTGAGTCTGCGCCGGATGGATAGGTCTGCATCTAAAGGCGATCAACCCGGCTCAAAGAGAAATCTATGAGTTGAATCATCTAAGGTTTGTAGAGCAATAGTACTAACATGAACCAAGAAACAGCAAATTTGATTTCTATAGAGCAAGAGATCGCGCAGAAAGAATGCGCGATCCGAGCGATTTCAAACAGACAATTAAACCTTCAATTGAGACAGCGCAGCAGGCTATTGAATTTCTGGCATTTCTTCAATGAAAAGCGTTCATCAAAAATTGCTGAGCCAGGTTTAAAAGAGCTTTTGGAAGCTCTGGATGAATTGTATGATCAGCAGAAAAACATCGCCAATTTATTATCGGAGGCTAATCTCCAACCCATGAATCGCACCGCATTCACCATATTTAGCGAAACCTGTAAATCATGCTGGCTGCGAATTACCTCCTGATGTACAGTATAAAGCTGTAAAACGACTACAAAGCCAAGAGCGCGAGGCGCTAGAAGTGTGATGTTATTGAAATAGAGCAATGAGTACTTCACATAAAATTAGCCCAGAAATTACTCCGATGGGAGATCGACCAGTGGTTAGAAGGTTGGTTGATGTTCCATTTTCAGCAGAACTTAGATTACGGCAACAGTTAGCCGCCATGAAGCCAATGAATACCAAGTATGAAATTTACACCATTGCCCCAAATCAGCTACCAAAGAGATGGGAGATCGGGCAGATTATCGAAGGTTGCTCGGATTTAGAGCAGTTTGAGATTGTGGACCAGGACGAAATTGGTGAAAAGTTGGTGATTATGCGGAAGTTGCCGATCGAAGAAAGAGTAGATCGCGCCCAGGTGAAGGGTGAGCTGAAGGCGGAGCCATTGGCCACAACATAGCTATCAGATTGCAACAGCTCATGGACTTAACCATGGGCTGTTGTTTTTTTGGTGAATTATGTCGGATAGGAGTCGGAGTGATGGTGATCGATCGGGACTGAGATCAGCCGATCGATTCTATCGATGTTATTTTGCTGACTGAGCAAGAGGAGTAGATCGGAGCCATGTATTGATTTCTGGAGCAGATTGCCAAACTAAGAAACTGAGGCCGCAAGAAGCAACGAGGGCAACTGCTAAGGTAATGACGAAAAACCGCTGCTCAGATCTGTGGCGACTACTCTCTTCATCTTTCTCGGCGGCAAGTCGAGATTGTTGTTTCATACTGCTTTCGAGCTTAATTAGCCGACCGTCTATTTTAGATAGCTGCTCAGAAATATCAGCTAAGGCCGACAAAATTTGGGGATTGAGATCAACACTCTCAGACGGTGGAGAAGTTTCTGATGGTTCTGGAGTTCGGCTACAGTTCATCATCAATCACCATCTTTTTTCCAAAAAAATAGTGCTAAAGATATCGAAAAACGAAGAATTGCCGAAATTATCATCTTTTATTAAATCACCCGCGCTTTCTGTGGTAGCCACAACAAAAGCCAAATTTCCTCCAGGCGAAGACCCCAAATATCGCAAGCACCCCCAAAGTCCGTTATCAAGCTCATCACGCAATTCAATATTAAAATTATCCATCAAAATTACCGTAGGCTGTTTCACCTGGTCACACACTTGATCCATGAAATTCTCCAAATCAAGCGGTTTTGGCACCGCTAACTCCATTGATTCTAATAAAAAACGCAGCAAATCATCTTGCTGAGACATTCGTGTGTCTTTAAAGTCCACAAAAATCCAGCGATATTCTTCAGGGTTCGGTAGCCAATCGCGTTCTCTTGGCGAAAAACATCTTTGCTCAGGGCGTAATTGAGATGGAGTAGCGGTGGCGATAAACCGTAAATAATTTAGCAGCCAAGTCTTCCCGGATCCAGTCTCCCCAATAATAACTGCGCTTTCCATTCCTTTGAGATAGCTGAAC
>JANOXZ010000632.1:0-3214 GCA_031418695.1 Synechococcales cyanobacterium VAR_35_metabat_10 | reverse complement strand
CTGGTGCCCCTGCTTTACAGCGGGAAACTCTCCCGTTTACGCTCCAAGATGTCCGCGCAGCTATTCCTGCGCATTGCTTTACTCCCTCTGCGGGACGCTCGTTGAGCTATTTTTTCCGAGATGTGGCGATCGTTGCTGGATTGTACGCTTTGGCTTATGAGCTCGATTCTTGGTATTTCTATCCAATCTTTTGGCTAGCTCAGGGCACCATGTTCTGGGCTTTATTTGTGGTTGGGCACGATTGCGGTCATGGTTCTTTCTCTCGCATGAAGTGGTTGAATAACCTCATTGGCCATATTTCTCACAGTTTTATTTTGGTGCCTTTCCACGGCTGGCGCATTAGCCACCGCACTCATCACAAAAATACCGGCAACGCCGATAAAGATGAGAGCTGGTATCCAGTCAAGGAAAGCACTTACAACAACATGGGCAAACTAGAGAAGTTTTTACGCTTCGACTTGGCTCTGCTGTTTGTGTATCCGCTGTATTTGTTCCGTCGATCGCCTGAACGGGAATCCGGTTCTCATTTCCACCCTGGCAGCCCATTGTTCAAACCCTCCGAGCGCAAAGATATTATTACCAGCACCATTTGGTGGTCGGGAATGATTGCTCTGTTGGCAGCCGGGACTTTTACCTGGGGCTTTCTGTGGCTGGTGAAGTTTTACCTTGTGCCCTATATCATTTTTGTGATGTGGTTAGACTTGGTAACTTTCTTACACCACACCGATGATGAAGTGCCTTGGTATCGCGGTGAAGATTGGTATTTCCTGAAAGGGGCAATTTCCACAGTGGATGTGGATTATGGTTTCTTGAACAATATCCATCACGATATTGGCACCCATGTTTTACACCACATTTTCTTGAGTGTTCCTCACTATCATCTCAAAGAGGCTACTGAGGCGATCAAACCAGTCATGGGCGAGCATTTCCGGGTATCGAAGCTCTCGGTTTGGGATGCTTTTTGGGCTGGAGTCAAAAATTGTCACTTTGTGCCAGATACTGGTACAAAGATTTACTACAGCTCACTGACTAAGAATCAATCCAACTAATTTTTTTGGTTGGTAATGTTCGTAAAAATCCTGCTTTAAAAGCAGGATTTTTATTGGAGGTAGACCAGAATTGCTAAATCATTATAATAGATGCATCCCTCTACCAAATTGAGTTTATGTTCCGCCATCTTTTGGTTCTATCTTTAACCATGTTGAGCGTCAATGCCTTGCCACTCCCTGTGGCTGCGCAATCCAAATCAATTAGAACAGTGAATTTAGATGATTTCTTGGCATCTGCTGATAAAAAAGAAGATGCTGGTGATTATCAAGGTGCTTTGACGGAATACAATGTTGTGATCGGGCTTTTCCCTAGAAGTGATTTAGCTCACATCAAACGCGGTATATTAAAATACGAAAAACTCCGAGATACTAGTGGTGCATTAACTGATTACAATCGGGCGATCGATCTCAATCCCCGCAATGACGTGGTTTATTATCATCGAGGTCTATTGAAAGAGCTTGAACTCAACGACGCACAGGGAGCTTTAAAAGATTACAGCAAAGTAATTGAGTTAAATCCTAAAGATGATTCAGCTTACACTCAACGAGCTTCTCTAAGAGCTGCTCGACTTAACGATGTGGCTGGTGCTTTAGCTGATTATCGATCGGCGATCGAACTAAATCCGCGAAATGCCGTGGCTTATCATCAGCGAGGAGTGCTAAGGGCAGATAAGGTGATCGATCGAGATGGAGCCATTCTAGATTTCCGTCAAGCAGCTAGCCTGTACCGAGAACAAGACAATCCTCTGAATTTGCAAAAGGTCTTGGAGTGGCTACGTCGTTTCAAAGTATCTCCATAACGGAAATTTTTTGTAGTTAGATGGTGGGCTATTGTTGAAAAGATAGCCACTAAGAAAAGTTGTTCTCATAACATCATCAATCCCCACCACTATTTTACTAGTGCTATGAATGGCTGAAAATACGTTATTTTGAAGAGGGTGTTGGCAGTAGTGCCCACAGATTTTTGGACATCATCAGAAAAGGTCAGAACATGCGAGTTACAGTAATTGGCGGCGGAATAGCAGGCACTGAAGCAGCTTGGCAGATAGCCCAAGCTGGAGTACCAGTGACCCTTTATGAAATGCGTCCCACCCGCACCAGCCCTGCCCACCACAGCGAAGAACTAGCCGAATTGGTGTGCAGTAACTCGTTTGGTGCCCAGGCCACCGATCGAGCCGCCGGATTACTCCATGAAGAACTGCGTCGCCTAGGTTCGATCGTTATTAGTAAAGCTGACCAACACGCAGTCCCTGCCGGTGGAGCCTTGGCTGTCGATCGAGGTCGTTTTAGTCAAGACCTCACCCAAACCCTCGATCAGCATCCGCTCATTGAACTGAAGCGGGAAATGCTGCCAGAAATTCCTAAAGATGGCATTGTGGTCTTGGCTACTGGTCCGCTCACTACTCCAGAACTGGCTGCGGATATTCAAACCATTACTGGCATGGAATACCTGAGCTTTTTTGATGCGGCCAGCCCGATTATTGTGGGAGACTCGATCGATCAAACCAAAGCTTTCTTTGCTTCTCGCTATGACAAAGGCGAAGCGGCTTATTTGAACTGCCCGATGAACAAAGAGCAGTATGTACATTTTTGGAATGAGTTAAAGAATGCTGAACAAGCTGAGTTGAAAGACTTTGATCGGGAGACTGCCAAGTTTTTTGAGGCTTGTTTGCCGATCGAAGAACTTGCCCAGCGTGGAGAAGAAACTATGCGTTATGGCCCCCTTAAACCAGTGGGTCTATTTGATAGTCGTCACGGTGATTTTCGTGCCCCAGAAAACCAGATCTTGCGCCCCTATGCGGTGGTGCAGCTTCGTCAAGAAGATAAGGCTGGGCAACTGTGGTATATGGTGGGCTTTCAGACTAATTTGCGCTGGGGTGAACAGAAACGAATTTTCCGGTTAATTCCTGGTTTAGAAAATGCTGAGTTTGTGCGATTGGGTGTGATGCACCGCAATACTTTTATCAATTCGCCGAATTTGTTGAATCCTTCTTTGCAATTTAAAAGTCGTCCTACTCTATTAGCGGCAGGGCAGATTACTGGGACTGAGGGCTATACTGCGGCAGCGGCTGGTGGCTGGTTAGCAGGGACTAATGCAGCCAGGTTAGCTCTGGGGCAAGAGGCTTTGACTATTTCGACTCATTCGATGATGGGTTCGTTGTTTG
>JANOXZ010000631.1:0-1523 GCA_031418695.1 Synechococcales cyanobacterium VAR_35_metabat_10 | reverse complement strand
TAGTCAAAAGGCGATTGCTTGGGCAGATCGTCCAGGTGGGCAGTTTGTGGCGGCGGTCTTATGGCTGGATAAAGAGATCGCATCTGCGCCAGAGACAATCTCCTTGATGCGGGCAAAGCTGCCTGATGATGTCAAACAAGACCTCCTCCAAGACCTTGACCTGTTACCTGGTTGGATGGCCTCGATCGCTAGAAAGGTCTGTAGTGATGCGGATTTGGCTGTATGAAAAGGGGAGATATTGCTAGATTACTTGTAATTGAAACCATTGTCTATCAAAAATCTTCACCATCAAGGATGTGATAATGAATGTTTCTCACGAATGATTAGCCTCGCGATTTACCTTCGATTGCTACTCAACCCTTGGGGGACACGATCGCGTCTCTTACAGCCGCGCTAGCCTCTCTGAGAGCCGGAGACATTCGACCGCGCCATCAGACGGCAAGCCATTAGTGCCATCAAACAGATCGAGCCACAAGAGATTGTCATGTGGGCAAAAAGTCTAAATGGTTGTCGAGGGCGGCTTGTTGGATCGCAGGGCGAAGACTGGGATGAGCTAAGGGCAAGATTCGATCGTCAGGGCAAATCAGCGCAGATTGTGCCCGTTCGTACAGGGCGATTGCTTCATCATCATTGTGCGCGTTGAGAAAGCTAATGCCGTCGATCTGTCCATACAAATCGGTTTGTTCGTAAAAGTACCGCGACCAGGCTTGACTCAGGTGACGGTCGGCAACTTTAGCAAGGGCGGCAACGGAACCAGCTCTCATTGCACCATTAGCTCTTAGGTCGAGGAGCGTCAGATCTCGCGTGAGCTGGATGCGACCGATCTGCTGACCTTTGATTTCGATCGCACCTGTATCCCCGAAACATTCCACTAGACAACAGGAAAGGGTGAGTCCAGCGTAGGAGATGCCCCGATCTGGGTCTTCAGCGCAGTTGCCAGAAAGTGGCAAGCGTTGGTGGTCGAAACGGTTGATGGGGCCATAGGAGCGAAAGGTCGTGGCTTGGGTGCCGTATTGCGTGGGGTCGAAGATCCGCAGGACGAAGCTACCAGATGCCAATGTCCGGTATATAGGCGATGGTGTTTTGGCTGGGGGCGGACTGGCGATTAAGACCACTGACGCGCTCCCACGGTAGCGGCTTCGGCTAGGACGCGCTCTTTTTGACCTGATTTCAAGGCTTGGATGGGAGTGGTGTCTTCGAGGTAGGGGTTGGCGCGGGTGAGCCAGTTGAGTTTGGCATAGTCGGATATGGCTAAGGCTTTGAGGACGGCAGGTAAGCCGTCGATAACGCCATCGGAGCCTGCGGGATCGAATTGCCACGCGGGAAAGCAGAGTTTACCGTTGTCTTTGATAGCAAGGAGGGTTTGGCTGCTCACGCGATCGTGGGGTGTTTGGCGCGAGGTACCCAAGAGTTGTGCGACTTGGCTGGCACTAAGCGATCGCTCCAAGAGTTGGCGGCGGTGCTGGAAATGTTGTGCGAGGGTGTCCATTTCTAGTTGGATCCGTTCTTGGCGGGTAAAGGTT
>JANOXZ010000630.1:0-2833 GCA_031418695.1 Synechococcales cyanobacterium VAR_35_metabat_10 | reverse complement strand
TTAACTATGGCTTTTATGGCAATGGTTAAAAAAGGTCTGCCAGCAAACAGACAAACGATCGCACTGGTTAAATACAGCACCGACATTGGCCGAGTTTGAAGCACAGCCTGTAGCTTATCAAGCACAACACCAAACACAGACCCAGCAGATTTAAAACGAGAAGACTGTATAGACATAGTGGTCACAGGGGTAGAAAGAGTGATTCGTCTCACACATTAAAAGATAATTCACCATCCTGCAACCCATCTCAACAACAATCAAAAACGATCAATCCCAAATACAGCGAACTCAAAGAATCCTTTTTTATTCCTCAAACTATTATTTAGCAAAGGATCCAGACCACAATATTCTTTAGAGACAGAATACTCATTGCATATCTAGTTCGCAGCCGATCTCAAAAACGATCTATCAAACCAAGAGCCTTACTGGATATACTTCTTGGCTCACAACAGCATTCGCAAAAAAGATTGAAACAGTGAATTGTTAATTTTTGATAAGAAGTGCCATCGACAATCAATAATAAAACAAATCCTAAGAATGTATCATTCACGACATCCATTGAATTTGGTGTAGCAAAGCACCGATTTGCAACAAATCAACGGAAAGGTAATATTTTGTTACAAATGACTTCAAGTATTAACAACTGTGAGGTTCAGTGAATCTAAATAGTTCGACTTACAGCAACTTAATAATAAATACATAATTGCCAAAGCCCCTTCTCCACAGTCACTTCAAGCACAATAGCGCAATTTAATCTCGATCAAACTTGCCAAATCCAAAACAACAGTGCTAGCATCCGTAGGAAAATATTTCCGCTGAGGTAAAAAGCTGTAATGCTAAATTCGGCAGTCAAAGGCAACAAGCGCACCACCAAAGTCACCAAGCTTAAAATAGAAGAAAGTGGCCGTAACTGGGTAGCCCTGTTCACCCTAGTCACCGCAGGCATTTCTGGCCTAGCCTTCCTTCTCCAACTGGTCATACTAGGTAACGTAGTTAGCATCGCCAGAAAACCTGCACCATCACTAGTGCAGCTCAGCGATGGTCAAGCAATCAAAGTCAAAGCGATCGGCAGCACCGATCGATCATTAGAAGTAGTCCAAAACTTCACCACCGACTCCCTGATCATGCTGATGTCTTGGACTAACGAAATACCCGCCATTAAAGGTCAAACCAAAGCCACCGACCAAGGCTTTTTAGTAAAAACCAAAACCGGCGAAAAACTCATTACCCTCGGCACCTTCCAAGCTAGCTTCGTATTTAGCGACCAGCTACGAGACGAACTGGTGAAAATATTAGCCGAAATGACCCCGCCTGATGTATTCAAAGGCACAACCAAAACTACCCTCAAATTTCAGCACGTCACCATTCCTGCCCCCATCGGCGAAGGAAAATGGCGCGTCAACGTAGTTGGCACACTCCTGCAATATCAGACTGGTCGTGGCGACACCATTAAAATTCCCTTTAATAAGGAAATCATCGTCCAATCGATCGACACACCCACTATTCCCGCAGGTGGCAAATTTTCTAACGAAATAGAAGCCGTAGTGTACAACATCCGTCAAGCCGGACTCGAAATTACATCGATGAAGGATATGGAAGCCGACAGCAGCCAAAAATCAGCTCTGCCTAAGCCCGTCACCTCTGCTCCAGCCCCGGCCAAACCATCAGCCATTCCATCTACCAAACCACAGGAATCAAAATGAGTAATCAAATCAACGATCAGCATCGCGCCACAGACCCCTCTGTCGCAGAAATGGCCAACATGATGGATTTTGGTGGTGGTCACAGTCGGACAACAGATCAGCATGACGACGAAAATGCCTTTATTGATGTAGAGGCGATCGAAGACGAAGAAGACGACTTTATTAACGAAGAATTTAACCCAGAAAAAAACGCCACCAAAGTTGGCTTCCGCAAAAATGGCAAAGCCAAAGGCACATTAGTAGCTATCACCGGCTTAATCGCTGTAGTTGGCGGCATCACCTTTTTTCAAGGCCAAGTTCCCAAAGATAAAATTGCTGAAGTTCCCCAGAAAAAAGATGCCACCGAAGAAAAAGTGGAATCTGCTCAATCGGATGCAAGCAAAGCCCAGCAATCTGAATCAGAAACCAAGGCCGAACTAGCACTATCCAAACAAAAAGAATCTCTCGAACAAGCTAGCACCGCAGATAAAAATAAACCAGCCGTAGCAACCAACAACACCAACCCAACTCAAGTAGCTACCACCCCGACTCCATCAGTACCAGTAGTACCGATCGCCAATAAAAACAGCCGCAGCGGATTCGTCGGCGCTCCGATCGCCCAAGCCCCAACACCCACTATCAGAGCAGCCGCCGCACCATTCATCCCGCCAGCCAGCAAAAATATATCCATACCCCCTGCCGGAGTACAACAGCTCCCCGCAATTAGCGCCCCCAAACTAGCGACCGCACCAGTAGGCCAACTAGTTAATAAAAACACCAGTCCGGCTTCTACCCAAACCCCAAAAATGCCGATCGCTGCGGCACCAGGAGCAACAAAAACTCCTACCAGAGCCGAGCCAACCCGCAATATTCCAGTCAGAGACAGCGAAGACTCAACCGACAGACCTCGTTCCCGTTTAGCAGTAGCTCCAGCTCCCGGATTGCCTAGCGACAACGTACCACCACCACCCCTATATCCTGTTGGCTCCCAGTCGATCGCGATCGGCAGCTCCGTTCCCCCTGTCGCTATCAGCAGCGGACCATCTCTCACCGACTTCTTAAAAACATCTGCCGCCGCCGACACCCCCGCAGAAGCTCGATCACAGGCCATTGCACTTAATAAAGAACAACCCAAAACAGCTACTGTCGCT
>JANOXZ010000629.1:0-6527 GCA_031418695.1 Synechococcales cyanobacterium VAR_35_metabat_10 | reverse complement strand
CGATCGATCAAGCTGCGATGCCCTTGGTGCAATGCGCCCATGGTGGGGACAAAGCCGATGGTGGCGGTGGGTTGGGCTTCTAGGTAGCAGCGCAGACCAAGAATGGTTTCAAATGACAGCATGACTGGGTTTCAGCAAAATCGCAACGCTTCTTATGCTAGCTTATGCTGGGGACGAATGGAGTTCAGAACTGTTTGAGATAGAATTTGATTAGGTTTAGGCTATCTTGGGAGATTAATAATGGTCATTGCAGCACCCGGAACACCAACTAAATCCTCTTGTGCCATAGGTGCTGATGATTCGATTGGCGAGAATCGAGTATCACTCCACGGAATATCTTGGGAAGCATATTTGCAAATTTTGGATGCACTGCCCCAGACTCGTGCGGCTCGACTAACTTATGATGATGGCGTATTGGAGATTACTGTGCCGCTAGAAATTCACGAATTTTCCAGATGTTTGATAGAATGCTTCATCCGAACTCTGGTCGAATTAATGGGTCTGCGAATCAAGACCATGGGTTCAACAACGATGAACTATCCAAATTTAAAGAAAGGCGCAGAACCAGATAATGCCTACTACATTCAAAATCAGCCTTTAGTCAAAGGCCGACAAGTTGATTTCAAACAGGATCCGCCACCAGATCTAGTGGTAGAAGTTGATATTACTCATACCGATATTGCCAAAAATAAGTTCTATGCCAAGCTGGGGGTTCCAGAATTTTGGCGGTTTGACGGAAAGGTTTTGCGGATTTATGAGCTGCAATCCCAGGAATATGTTGAAGTTGATTTTAGCCCAACTTTTCCGGTGGTACCCAAAGAACGCTTATATACTTTTTTAGAGGAAGCCAAAGAAGATGAGATGGAGGCTGTCTATTCATTGCGGGCTTGGTGGCAAGCACAATAAACTACCATGACTCCGCCCAGTAGACTATCTCTGAGGTGGTGGGATCGATCGCCACTCCGTGCATCTGAGAATGGTTCCAATCGTAAGTTGGCGCTCCTCTAGTATCACTTAGCACCAAAATTTCATAGTTATCTGGGAAGTTTTGCTCAGCAGATTTCCCCAAATAATACTTATATTCAAAAGTAACACTCATTTGCCCATCAGCAGAAGTTTCTTGGATAGGGCTGTTGTCTTTTGCTCCCGGAATATATTTACGCTGAGCAACTTTACGCAATTGAGTTTGAATTTCAGTGATTTTAGCTGGTGGCAAAATCATTTGTAGTTGCAGCATGGAACCACCCTGCAAAAATCCGGGTACATAATGAATTTTGACATTCTTAGCCTCAGCCGGGATTGTTTTTGGGAAATGTTGCACCAACGGCGAATCTTTCCAGGGATCACTCAAGATTTTAGAATATTGAGCAACGTCAGTTACTGTTTTTAGGGAGTTGTGCAAATCTATATTCACCCAAACCACCAGAGCCATCATGGCGGCAAATGATAGCCCTGCTAACCATAGGAATATTTTGCCGATGAGCCTCAAAGTTTTGTTGTTTTTCATCTGGATGTTCTCTCATCACCAAATCTTTAATAAAAACACTGTAGTCATCTTTCAGCGGCAGCTCCATATCGACCTTGATTCTACGACGGGTAGCAATGACAGTTTTTTGAATAATTGGATTCATACAACTGCATTTTGGCATCCAGTTCATCAAACTTCATTGTTCCACTCCGCATTCCCCGAAGACTGCTGTTCCATTGCTGCCACCTTCTCGACTCTAAGCTGCTGCAAACCATCTTGAATCAGTGCCAAAATTACTGTCCAAGCCACCAAGCCCAAACCAATATATTTACCAAATAATGGTAACTCTAATGGACTATTCCATAGCATGTGTAGCACCACCGCAATCCCAAAAACTCGCAAAAATCTGGAATCTTGCACCATATCAAAAGTGAAAGGTCGATCGCCTTTGACTTTCCATAAAGCCGCTGCACTCATGGCTGTCCATACTATATGAGCAAAAGGAGCCAGCATCCCCCGCACCAAAATAATATCGAAGATCACTTGCGGTTGACCAGTAGAAAGCCCGATCGTCAAAGCATAACCAGCCGATTCAAAAGCCGCAAAACCAGTACCCACGGCTGCTCCAAATAGCAGTCCATTATGAGTGTATTTGTATTTGGGAATATTAACTACCAAAAACAAAGCCAACAATTTACCCGGTTCTTCCACTAAACCCGCCACCGATGCGCCCAAAGCGTTGATAGCAATGACTTTAAACAACATCAAAGAAAAAATTAGCGACAAAATCCCCCCAAAAAACAGCAGCTTCAGTACCTGATACAGGGAAACATTCCGCCGCACATTAGTTTCAAAGAAAAAGATCAATACCGACAGCGGTACAACAAAAGAACCTATGACGATCGCCCCCGGAATTAGGTTCAGGGCATGAAAGTTTTGCCAAGCCTGTACAAACCCCACATAGACCAACATCGCCCCCGCAAAAGTCCTAAAAAACACCCAGGGACGCGGCCAAGTAGTATCCACTTGAATAATATCGGGAATGGTTTCAGCGGTGCCCACCGTAAAGTAGGCTTCTACTTCGTCATCGGTGTGCTTTTTAAAGACTTCCGAAAACATTTCCCCCAAACGAAACCCCTCTAACTGCTCAACTCCAGCGGCATTAGTAATGCGCTGCGATAACCTGTTGGTGATCGGCTTGGGCTTATTTTCCTGATTGCCAAAAGGCTGATTAAGGTTCGATGCTCGCTGCTCATCTGGGTTTTGATTATCACTCATAATTTTCCATGTAGTATCGTTCACTTGGTCGATGATACCGCAGGAAACGCCGTCAATCTAGATATTAAAAGTCGGAAACAAAGGGACCAACCAAAGCTGAATATCATTATCCCAGCCTTGTAAAAGCGCGATCGCTGTCAAAGCAATTACTACCCCGCCCACCTGCTGCAACCGCATACTATAAGGCCGCAGCTTTACTAAATACTGACCAGCCGATCGACCCATATAAGCCAACAACAACATCGGCAAACCCGCCCCCAACCCGTAAACCAACAACAACCCAAAAGCCCCCAAAGGCTGCTTATCCACAGTCGCCAAAATTAAAATACTCCCCAACACCGGCCCCGCACAAGGAGTCCACAGCAACCCTAACTGATTCCCCAAAATAAACTCCCCCACCAAACCAACCTGAGTAGGATGCTTCATGCGCTGAATCAGATCATTAAACGGCAAATACTTCAGCAACCAATAACCAATCTGGGGGAAAATCGAAATAATCCCGATCGACAGCAGCAAAAAAATCGTGAAATAACGCAGACCACCAATAAAGTCAGCAAAACTACTACTTACCAGCCCCAACACACTCCCCGCCGCCGCAAACCCAGTCACCAGCCCCACCACCAAAGCCACTGGTCCCAAACGATGAGACTTAATCGATCGACCTAAAATCAGCGGCAAAACCGGCAGGACACAAGGAGACAATGCCGTTACCGTGCCAGCTAAAAAGGCGAGTCCGAGTGATACCGTCTCTTGAGTCATGCAAAATTTTTTGAAGTTAATAAATCGGCGGTTTAGCGCTCACTTAGCAGCTCACGAATCTTTTGTTCTGTTTGCTCATAGGCACCTTCGCCGATGTGATCATACCGCAAAATTTCCTGTCGATTTAGATAACCTCAAATCAACCGCGAGATTCAAGACCCAAAAAACCATTTAGCACCGGCAAACAAATAGTAAATACCAGTAATAATTAGCGCTACACTCCCAAACCGAATCACCATTTTAGAATGTTGTAATAACTTGCGACTTTGCTTGGCTAACCCAGTAAACAAACTAGCCAAGAAAATCAACATGGTATACCCCAATGCATAGCTAACCATGGTCAACATCGCCAGAACCTGGGAGCCACTAGTCGAAGCTGCCGCCAATACGGCAAACAATACGGGGCTAGCGCAAGGCGAACTCACCAAAGCAAAAGTAAAACCCACTCCATAAGAACCCGCCGCTTTAGGTAGCGGAATATTGGTAGTTGGTAAAGGAATACTAATAATTCCGCTTAACCACAAACCCATTAGAGCCATGATTAACCCAACGACAATATTTAGATGACCTTTGTACTCAATAGTAAAGCCTCCGATTAGTTCAGCAAAAAAGCCCACCAAACTCAAAACCGTCACCGCACCCAAAACAAATAGACTGGCTTGAACGAAAGCATCCCAGCGAGATTTGATTTTGAGAGTACCAATGTAGCTGAGGTTAACCGGTAACATCCCCAAAATACAGGGCGAAATACTGGCTAACAAACCCCCCAAAAAAGCTAGAACTATTAGCACGATCGGGTTACTGGTATCTTGGAGCTTAAACCATTTTTGATAGCTATGCTCTATCCCCGAAACCAATTGTTCGATCGGCTGACTTATCAATGGCCCCAATTGCGTAACCACCACCAGCACCACTAAGCCCAACCCAAAATAGATCAACCATTTTTTAGAGATTGGCCATTTTTTCTTGGCAGAATTTGGAGTAATTAGTTCATTCGGTAGTTGAGACATACAAATCTGGATAAAATTACGGTTTTGAGATATGGACGATAAAATCCAAGCAGAACACGAGTTCTAGCTATTTAGCCTTGGAGATAAAGGAATCCAACGATTTTTTATAAGTAGCTATTTCTGCATCATTACGATCTTCAGATATAACTTTGGCATTGGCCGGATCGATGATGGCAATTAATCCAGTCTGGCCAATATTTTTAGCAAGAAATTTATCCAGCCCAAGCTCCTTAGCTCTCGCAGTGGCTTTAGCTGTAGAAGCTTTATCGCTAACGTCCAACACCACAAAGTTAGCCTTGCCAGCATATTCTTTCTTGAGCTTCTCTAAAGTTGGAGCCACATTTTTGCAGGCTGGGCACCAGCTTGCATAGATATCCACCACCACCGGCTTGCCTTGTAGTTCCGCCGCCAATCCACCAGCAGGAGCTGCTGCAGCCGGTTTAGCTACAGTTGGGGGAACTGGCTCTGTTTTAACGTTAGCTTCTGGAGTTGTTGTCGATGGAGAACAACTTGTAATTACTCCTACAGACAAAATAGATATCAAGGCGATCGGTGCAAAACGTTTAATACTCATAACTTTTATCTCCTCAGTCTAAATTGAATAAGTTGCTCTCTATGGATATACCATCCTCAAGAGTGATCGGTTTTAAATTTTTAGGCGATGGCTAGAAGCTCACACCACAGGCAATCCCGCAGCATCCTGTGGAACTGAGATCTTTATAAAAATCAATCAGCTGCCGATGGTGTAAGCAAACCATATCAACTCTAGCTATCTAATGGCAGCATCCAGCACCGAGGTATAGTCAGATTTATCTGGATTATTGCGATACTGTGCCAAAACACGGCCAGTTGCTGGATCGATGATAGCAACCAAGCCAGTTTGAGAAATATTTTGGGAGAAAAATTGACTTAAGCCAGCTTGTTGAGCCACATTTTTGGCACGGGAAGTAGAACCTTTATCACTCACATCTAAAACAACAAAATTAGCTTTGCTGCCGTATTGACTCCGCAGTTGAGAAATAGTAGGAGCCACATTTTTACAGGCTGGGCACCAGCTCGCATAGATTTCTACAACCAAGGGCTTACCTTGAAATTTGCTGCTCAAAGAACCGGTTTGAGCAATGGTTGTTGCGGCCTTGATGGAGGCAGCAGTGGGTTGAGTACTAGTGGCCTGAGCAGCCAAGTCTAAAGTGGTCAGACTCCCTAAAATTAAGCCTAAAGAGATGGTGGTTGTAAGTTTACGCATGAATTACTCCAGTAATGAGACAAAGTTGGATTCCACAAGGCTGCTTCTGATGTGGAAAGCAGCCTCTAAATATCTACAACGCTCATAACTGATCGGATTCAATCGGCATCTTGATCAACCCACTCGAAGACTCCAACCAAGTCCCGCAATCCACCAAACCGTGCGATAACATGAGGTAGTACATTGGTGGGAGAGAGAGTATTATGGCTAAAAGTACAGCAATAGCAGCAGCATTACTGACAACAGCAACAGTGGCGGGCGCAGGTGGATATTATTATCTGCAAACCAAAGACCCGGGTGATCGACCAGAACAACTAGCCTTGGCAGTTCCAGAACAAGCTTATGCCGTCGGCTACATCGCCACCGATCCCAAAGTTTGGAGCAAACTCGATCGCTTCGGCAACCCCATGGCCAAACAGGTCATTGATCGATCAATTGAACAAATTCAAAAAGAAACCGTCGGCGATATTGATTTCGCAAAAGACGTGCAGCCCTGGCTGGGCAATGTGATGATCGCCTCTTTTGCCAACGATAAAGCCGAAGAAAAACCCACCATCTTAGCCGTTAGCAAAGTCAAAGACAAACTTAGCGCCTTCAATTTTTTGAACAAACTCAAAAGTAAAAGCAAAGACCCCGCGACCGAAAGCGACTATAAAGGAGCCAAAATTTGGTCAGTCACCGGCAAAGACCCCTTCCATGTAGCCTACTCCGATGACTGGTTAGTGGGTTCAGCCGATCGAGCAACCGTAGAAAAATCGATCGACAC
>JANOXZ010000628.1:0-4995 GCA_031418695.1 Synechococcales cyanobacterium VAR_35_metabat_10 | reverse complement strand
AATCCGGAGCAGATTTTGGCCGAGCTGCAATGCCTGTATGACTTGGGCTGGCGACGGAGTATTTTCATGGTAGATGACAACTTCATTGGCAATAAGCGCAACGTGAAATTGTTCTTGAAACAGCTCCAGCCTTGGATGGTAGAGCATGGTTTCCCCTTCTCGTTCTCAACAGAAGCTTCGGTTGACTTGGCCAACGACCAAGAAATGCTAGATATGATGGTGGCTTGTAACTTTGGGGCGGTCTTCTTAGGAATTGAAACCCCTGATGAGGAAAGTTTGGCGATGACCCAGAAGTTCCAAAATACCCGAGATTCTTTGAGTGAATCGGTAGAGACGATCGCTAAGTCTGGTATTCGAGTAATGGCCGGTTTCATCATTGGCTTCGATGGCGAAAAAGCCGGTGCCGGTCAACGGATTGTAAATTTCGTCGAAAAAACGGCAATTCCGACGGCTCTGTTTAGCATGTTGCAAGCTCTTCCAGATACAGCACTCTGGCATCGGTTGATCAAAGAAAATCGGTTGCGCAGTCAGGCTGTAGAAACCGCTGGCTCCCAAACTTCGTTGATGAATTACATTCCCACCCGTCCCCTTGAAGACATTGCGCGGGAATACGTGGAAGCTTTCTGGGATCTGTACGAACCATCGAAGTTCTTGGGCAGAACCTATCGTCACTTCTTGATGTTGGGTGAAGCGAACTATCCCAAAAAAGAGAACTCTACCAAGCAAAAAGTGGAATGGGTGACTATTCGCGCCCTCTTTACCATTTGCTGGCGACAGGGGTTGGTACGCAGCACCCGCTGGCAGTTCTGGAACTGTTTGATCAGAATGGCCATCAAGAATCCTGGCGGTTTGAGTAGCTATCTTTCTACTTGCGCATTAGCCGAGCACTTCATCGATTATCGGGTCATTGTGCGCCGCGAAATCGAAGCCCAGTTAGCTGACTTTTTGGCTCTGGAAGCTGAGGCTAAGTTGAATCCAGTAGTTCTGGAAGAAGCTGAACAAGTGAAGGAAGAAGCTGTAGCTTAGTGTTAGAGCACTGACTGTTTTCTAAATCTCATAGTGCCACCCACAAATGATTATGATTATTTTGGGTGGCATTGTTTTGAGAACTTTGCGATTCACCATACCACTATAGATATTCCCAAAAGCAGGGCTACAATAATTTCATGAAAGTCTTTATCCAAAAACACCGAGGAGAATTTGCAAATATTGATACATTCACCGCATTGCTGGGCTTTAGGGAGAAAGGATATCAAATCATCACCTTCGAGTATCCCGAAATAGATGAATTGCCACTGGACGATGAAAGCATTGTTTGTGGCGGAATTCCGGTGGTACTGCGAGCATTACAGAGACTGGGTATCACACCACCAGAACTACCATCAATTCCACCCCAATTCGCTTATTCCCAGATTTCACAGTGATCGATCGGGCAATAGCTGCTTATACTTCTGCTCCAGCGGCTTACGCGATCGACTTTGGTACTGTGGCCGATGGTCGCACATTATTGGTAGAAACTAATGAAGCCTATTCTCTAGGCTGCTATGGATTGCCAGAATTGCGCTACAGCAGTTTAATTGAGCGCCGCTGGCAAGAACTATTATCTAGCCGTTAGCGCACAATTACAGCATAGCTAACGGTAGATTTACTATTGGGTGCAACAGTAGAAAACAGCCAACGCACATTAGTATAAGCACTTGCTGGTGCAGGCTTTTTGTTGAACAGCGGTTTAGATAGTTATAGACAACTACAACCATCTAAATTTCAATGTAGTGCCGACCATTTCCTCTGATCGTATTTGGCTAAGACGGAATCCCTAGTAGTTCACCATTTCCAGTGATTACGGTGCCGATCAAATACCCCATAACTCCCTGACCCTTAAACCAATCTAATACCGATGCAGCCTCAGAACCAGGCACAATCACTACATAACCAATCCCCATATTAAAAGTGTGGTACATATCCCTTTCTGAAACCTGACCTTGACTGGCCAACCACTGGAAAGCCGCAGGCACCGGCCAACTCGATCGATCGACCTGTACCGATAAACCATCTGGCAAACAGCGGGGCAAATTCTCTGGCAAACCGCCACCTGTAATGTGTGCCATCCCTCGAATCGGCAAATTCGCTTTCTTCGCCGCCAAAATGGTTTTCACATAAATCTGGGTCGGAGTCAGATACACCTCACCTATCGTTAGACCACTTAATTCTGCGGGGCGATCGTCCCAACTTGCACCCACAGTTTCAATAATCTTGCGCACCAAACTATAGCCATTGCTATGCAAACCACTACTGGCTAAACCGATCGCCACATCTCCTACTTCGATCTGAGAACCATTGATCATTTGATCTTTTTCTACTACCCCCACCGTAAAACCCGCCAAATCATATTCACCGGGATGGTAAAAACCGGGCATTTCGGCAGTTTCACCGCCCAACAGCGCACAGCCCGCCTGCACACAGCCCTCTGTCACCCCCTTCACCACCTGCACCAAAGCCGCTGGCTCCAGCTTCCCAGTCGCCAAATAATCTAAAAAGTACAGTGGCTCTGCACCACAGGTCAAAATATCATTCACACACATTGCTACTAGGTCAACGCCGATCGAATCATGGCGCTGCAATACCTGAGCAATTTTCAGCTTTGTACCGACCCCATCTGTTCCCGAAACCAACACCGGTTTCCGGTAGCCCTCTGGCAACTCAAAACAACCACTAAAACCCCCAAATCCACCCAAGACCTCTGGGCGATGAGTGCTTTCGACCAAACCGCGAATTTGCTGGACAAACGATCGGCCTGCTACTACATCTACGCCTGCTGATTGATAGTCCATATACTGTCTCGACTTTTAGCTGAATTTTGGTCGCTCAGATCTTACCGCAAAACCATCCAGACAAAGGATCGAATACTCTTTTGGCAATCAGTGTGGTACTGTGGCAAAAACCAAAATGTGTCTAAATCTTAATAAAATATTCCATGAAATATAAAATTTATGCAGCCAGTTTGGCGGCTCTAACCATCATTAGCACTCAGTTATCACCAGCTAGCTCCGAACCAGTTACCCCAGTCATCAATCCCCTTCCACGACCAACCCCCAAACCCAGTTCTTCAGCCATAACCACTCCGACCCCCCGACCCAGCCCATCGGTGAAAATTATCCCCAATTCTACGCCGAGTCCCTCAGCAACCATCACACCTAAACCCACACCGAGTCCTTCCGCAACCATCGAGCCTACTCCCAAGCCTAGCAATCCAAGTGATACAACGACTACTCCCCCCAAAGAAACTGTCCTATTTACCCAAACTGGTGGAGCCTCTTGGTATGGCAGCGAAGGCGGTCCCCTCACTGCTACCGGAGAGAGATATAATCCACAGGGGATGACAGCGGCTCATCGCACCCTCGCTTTTGGCAGCAAGGTTAGAGTCACCAATTTGCGGAGTGGTAGAACTGCCATTGTGACCATCAATGACCGTGGTCCTTTCATTGGAGGACGAATTATTGATTTATCCGCCGCTGCCGCCGAAGCCGTTGGAATCAAAAGCAGTGGTGTGGGCAAAGTCCGCATCGAGGTGTTGAGCTATGGCTCCAACAAACGCAAAGGCCGTCGTTAATCTCAACCTACTAAGTTCAATCAATTTTTTTATTATGTTTCACAAACGTCTACTCGCAGCTCTTACCACCGTGGTTATGGGCACTACTTTCGCCCCGATCGCCGCATTAGCAGAATCTGGCCAAGCTTCTTTTTATAACAGTGGTGGTGGTTATACCGCCGCTCACAAAACCCTGCCTTTCGGCAGTAGAGTAAGAGTCACCAACACCCGCAATGGCCGATCGACTGTAGTAGTAATCAACGATCGCGGCCCATTTATTCGGGGTAGAATCATTGATCTTTCGCCAGCAGCCGCAGCGGCGATCGGCATTAGATCTAGTGGTGTTGGCAGTGTTAGCATCCAGGTGATCGGCAAAGGTCGCTATACCCGCAGTTCTCACCGCTAGATCAAAAAACATGGAAACCTGGCAAACAGCGCTGCCCTTCACCGATATTTTCTATGAGAAAATGGGTGGCATCGCCAAAATCACCATCAATCGTCCCGAAAAACGCAATGCCTTTCGTCCGCAAACCGTAAACGAAATGTATACGGCGTTTTGTGATGCCCGCGAAGATCCCCAGATCGGCGTGGTGCTACTCACCGGGGCTGGCCCCCATACCGATGGTAAATATGCCTTTTGCTCTGGGGGCGATCAAACAGTCCGTACTCATGGCGGCTATGCCGATGCTGCCGGAGTACCCCGGTTGAATGTGTTGGATTTGCAGCGATTAATTCGATCGATGCCCAAGGTGGTGATTGCTTTGGTGGCCGGTTATGCGATCGGTGGTGGCCATGTTTTGCATTTGGTTTGTGACTTGTCGATCGCCGCCGATAACGCCATCTTTGGCCAAACTGGCCCCAAAGTGGGTAGCTTTGATGGCGGTTTTGGAGCCAGCTACTTAGCCCGAGTAGTTGGTCAAAAAAAAGCGCGGGAAATTTGGTTTCTCTGTCGCCAATATGATGCTAAGGCAGCTTTAGAAATGGGTTTAGTAAATACAGTGGTGCCAGTGGCCGAACTCGAAACCACTGGAATTACTTGGGCTAAAGAAATTTTAGCTAAAAGCCCCTTGGCGATCCGCTGCTTAAAATCGGCTTTTAATGCCGACTGCGACGGCCAAGCTGGTTTACAAGAATTAGCTGGCAATGCCACCATGCTCTATTACATGACCGAAGAAGGTGCCGAAGGAAAACAAGCTTTCTTAGATAAAAGAGAGCCAGACTTCAGCGAATATCCTTGGCTTCCGTAAAAGAGATTTACTGTAGGGTGGGCGCTGCCCACCAGCTAGAATAACTGCCCGTTCGCTCATTTTGAAAAAGGGTGAAGTAATTAAGTCTTACGGGGCTTGAGATGTAGGTGATAAATAGATTCTGGCAATTTCAGCATAGAAAGTATCTGTCGGTGGAGG
>JANOXZ010000627.1:0-1813 GCA_031418695.1 Synechococcales cyanobacterium VAR_35_metabat_10 | reverse complement strand
TTGGCTGAAATTGTGGGCAAGAACTGGGTTAAGTAATTTTCCCTGCATATTTTGTTTAACTTAAGGATAGGCCGATCGCCTATCCTTTTTTGATGAGAGAAAACATCAATGTTAGATGACCGGGCAACAGATAAAAATCTTTGGTGGGAAAGAGGTTTGGCAATATTGATTGCCATCAATTTTGGCTGGGTTTTGTTTGACCTTAGCTATATCCCCTGGCGCAATCTATATTTTCGTTATTTGCCTGCTCTTACCAAGGTCTATGATCCCTTAAAAGGCATTGAGCCTCATCGAGAAACTACCAAGTATTTGGCGACGGTTGATCGATTTAAACGGCAAAATTTGCAATCGGCTACTACTTTAAAAGAGCTGGTAGACCAAAGTGTGCAGACTGTTGAAACCAATCCTTTTCAGGGTGCTGGCAAAAGCGGTGCTCTAGAGAAAATCAAAAACCGACTGCGTGACCATACAGGCAAGGAGTCTTCTAAGGAGGCTTTTCGAGTTTTTTGGAGTGAGGCAAATTTTACTGGTGCCAGGAAAGCATCAGAAATGGCTTTCTTCGATCGACAGATTCGCCCCTTGTTTGATATCAATTATTTCCGGGAAATTGGTGAAGACGGTGAGCCGATCGATAATTTTTGGTTGATTGATTTAGGTTTTGGATCGATATTTTTATTGGATTTGTTGTTGCGATTGCGGCGGATGCGGCAGCAAAATCCTCGGTTGAGTTGGCGATCGGCTGTGATTGATCGTTGGTATGACTTGCTGTTGATTTTGCCTTTAGTGAGGCTGCTACGGATTGTGTCGTTAACGATTCGTTGGCATCAGGCCAGATTGATTAATCTGGATTACATTCAGCATCAACTTAATACTAGGTTTGTAAATGAGTTTGCTGATGAGTTAACTCAGGTAGTGATTAATCAGGTTTTGAATCAGGTACAAGGGGCAATTAAGAGCGGGACGGCAACGCAGTTGATTACGACTAGATTGTTGCGCCCTTACGTGGATCTGAATGATGTGAACGAGGTGGAGGCGATCGCTCAGATTATTTTAGAAATTGCCATCTATCGGGTGTTGCCAAAGATTCAACCAGATTTGGAGGAGATTGTTTCGACTTTGGTGCAAAAGGCATCAATCGATTCTCCGGCTTTTCAGAATTTAAAACTAATCCCTGGTTTTGCGGAGGCTCCACACCAGTTGATCGATCAAATCGTTCGTCAGGTTTCGGATGCGCTATATTTGGGGCTAACCAAAAGTCTCAACGATCCGCAGAATGGCAAGCTGGCCAAAAGGCTAGCGGAGAATTTTATGGAGGCGTTGGGGGCAGAGTTACAAAAGGGGCAAACGGTGAGTAAGCTGGAGTCGCTGGTGGTAGATATGCTGGCGGAAATGAAGGCTAGCTATACCGATTTGCCACCCATCAAATGATTGGCAGACTATTGCAATCGAGTTTATTTGAAAGAGTTTCTGAAGCTAACACAAAATAAACCGGCTAGTGAATATGTGGGTGGAAAAGTAATTAACAAGCCGATGCTTCAATGAAAGCATAGTTCACAAGGAGCATTCTGTGTATTGCTACTTTGATGCTCACTTGAAAACACTTATAATTTTGTAAATCTACCAAATTCACCCCCGATTTCTGATGACATACTGGGAATTTCTGATTCAGCGCGAAGACGATCGATCTTGGAAAACCCTCACTAGCCCTAATCTCCAAATTGTTGAAGGCAAATATCGCATCATCGCAAACACCAGCGCGATCGATGCCACCGTGAGAACCCAAGTTTTTTACCATACCGAAAGCGAACCGCCG
>JANOXZ010000626.1:0-6768 GCA_031418695.1 Synechococcales cyanobacterium VAR_35_metabat_10 | reverse complement strand
CGTCAAATGACCATTTTGCAGTCTAACATCAAGAGTTTGACAGTTTGGAACAAAGATGGTTGGTACTGGGATACATCTGCATTATCAATGAATTCTACGAATGATTTGTTATTTATTAAAAAAGCTGCCACGGCAGTCCCTACAGGTTTAACTAACGCTAAAGCTACAGGAAACTGTGACTTAGAATGCTTGGGTCTAGCACCAAATGATACGACAGAAGGTGGCTTGGAATGGCACTATTCTCTGATTGATCGTACCTCTGATACGTCATATAGCTATGTATCAGGAAATGGCACTGCCAGAAGTAATACAGCAGGCTTGAGTCCTTTTGGATTTGCTTTCTCTGGTGGCAATAGATTGCCTGGACCATTAACTATTGCTAGCGATCAAGCTATATATTTGCAGGGTGACTATAACAACCCCAGCAACACTGCTGGAGACATTGGAACTAATGCGAACGCAGCCGGAGTACTAGATCTTGATCAATCTCGATTCCCCGAAAACAACCCCAATACTGCTACTAATATTCCACCTGCTCGTGAGAAAAGACCAGCAGCATTCCTTGGTGATAGTATGACCATTCTTTCTAATGCTTGTTACGATGCTAGCTACACGGTAGCAGCTTGTTTAACCCCAAGTACTGGCGGATTGCAGACTGCTGGAACTGCTGCTGTTAGAGCAACGGTAGTCAGAGCAGCCATCTTGTCAGGAACCGAAAGCACAGTATTAACACCTACTTTTGAAAGAGGTGCCGCTCTTAACAACCACATCAGAATGTTGGAAGATTGGTACAATCCAGTTTCAGGGGGTCTTCCCGATAAAACCTTTAAATATAGAGGCTCCTTTGTGAGTAAAGGGTTGCAAACGGAGTTTAATGGACAATATCGTGGTGGTAGTGGTACTGGGTTTGGAGCTGATTATTATGGTATTCCTAACCGAGATTTTGGGTATGATGAGGACTTCAATAGAGTTGATGGTTTGCCACCCTTAACACCTCGGGTTAACTACTTAACTCAGCAAGTCTTTAAGCGAGACTATGACAGTAATAATCGTTAAAAACTGCGATAAGTAAAAAAGGATTTCGATCACCTGATTTGATTCTTACTTTCTGGATAGATAAAAAGAGTCAGCAAATACTTGCTGACTCTTTTTGCTGGCAGAATATTTATAGAGGCGCTCCCCATGGGCAGGAAGAGGAACCTTGACAAACAATCTTTTTTGGATTTAGGGAGGGAGTATGTCACCATAGGAGAGAGCGAACTGGCAGACGATCGAATTGGACTGGTTGGACTGGAATGTAAACTGGCTACTTGTAGGCAACTGGGTAATGCGCAGCATCGACCTAGGCTTGGTAGTCGGCCTGGTATTCATTATCTTTTTGGCAATCGGCGATCGACGCACGCTGTGGATTGTACGTGGTTTAGTGATTTTAATTATCGCCGCTGCCATTAGCCGCAAGTTTAATCTTAATTTTTTGTACTTTGCCCTAGAAAAACTGGTAATTGGCTCCGGGTTAGCTATGTCGATCGCCTTCCAAGTAGAGTTTCGGCGCTTTTTAGAGCAGCTCGGGCGCGGAGACCTAAGTTATTTGTTTCGATCGGTGCGGCGCACGGGGCCAAAGTTGGATTCGCCGATCGACAGCATCGTAGAGGCCGTGAAAGATATGTCCCAAAAGCGAATCGGCGGGTTGCTGATCGTGGAAACCAGTTCGCCTTTGGACGATCGAGATTTTTCGGCTCCGGGAATCAAAATCGATGCGGAGCTGTCTAAAGAATTACTGCAAACCATTTTTCAGCCCACCACCCTGTTGCATGATGGTGCTGTACTGGTACGCGGCGATCGGGTGGTAGCGGCGGGAGTAATTTTGCCTCTTTCGGGGCAGACGGTATCGGCACAGCTTGGTACTCGCCATCGGGCAGCTTTGGGGATTACTGAGAAAGTAGCCAACTGTTTGTGTGTAGTAGTCTCAGAAGAAACTGGCTCAATTTCGGTCGCCGAAAAAGGATCGCTCAATCGTCCCCTAACTGGCAGTAAACTGAAGGAAATTCTGGAATCGCATCTGGTGCCAGAAATTGAGCAAAAAGCCAGAACCACGGGCTGGAAGCGTTTTTTACGCACTGGCTGGCGGCGCAGTTTGTTTGCTTTTGTTTTCAAGTCTAAAAAATAATGTCCAAAACTGACAGCTTACTAGAGTTACCCGCCAATCTCGATCGATCAAAGCTGCCCCGCCATGTGGCGGTAATTATGGATGGGAATGGCCGCTGGGGCAAAAAACAAGGATTGGCCAGAGTAGTTGGTCATCGTCAGGGAGTCGATACTCTCAAAGACCTACTGCGCTGCTGTCGAGACTGGGGCATTCCGGCTTTGACCGCCTATGCTTTTTCTACCGAAAATTGGGGCAGACCCCTAGAAGAAGTGGATTTTTTGATGGCGCTGTTTGAAGGGGTGTTGCGGCGAGAGTTGGCGGAGATGAATGCTGAGCAGGTAAGGATTAAGTTTGTAGGTAAGCTAGATGCCCTGCCGCCAGCGCTGCAAGATGAGATTAGCAAAGCCGAGGCAGCGACCAGTCAAAATCAGGGAATTCAATTTACGATCGCCACCAACTATGGCAGTAGACAAGAAATTGTTCAGGCTTGTAAGTCGATCGCCGAAGGGGTAAAAAACGGCTCGATCGACCCTGCCGAGATTGATGAGAAGTTGTTTGGCCAGCATTTATATACCCATGGCACCCCCGATCCAGATTTGTTGATTAGAACCAGCGGCGAGATGCGCATTAGTAATTTTTTGCTATGGCAGCTAGCTTACGCCGAGATTTATGTGACCGATACTCTCTGGCCAAACTTCGATCGACAGGCTTTTCATGAGGCGTTATTAGATTATCAGCAACGTCACCGCCGCTTCGGCAAAGTTTAATAAGTCGCTTCGGCAAAGTTTAATAAGTTGCTTTGGCAAAATTTGAAATCTATTTTTCCCGATACTTAGCCGCGTAACTGATCACACACATTACTCTGTAGACTTTGTGATACCCACAGGCTACTCCAGCCATGCGGTAGTCGGCGCGAAAAATGTTGTGACGGTGTCCTCGATCGGGAATACCATCATCTACCACCAGATCTCGCACCACCGCAGTCGCCGTCTCGGCACCATAGCTAATATTTTCACCAGCAGATTTCAGCCAGCGCCCATAGCGATTAATTCGCTCAAAAGGGTTACTGTTATTGCTGCCAGTATGACCAAGAGTACCGATCTTGCCCTGATCCATTACATGATCGCGGGCAGCTCGGGAAAGACCATCGGAGATGCGCAGTTTTGGAGCCGTGCCGGTATTTTCGACAACTTTAATCGCTTCATCTACTGCAATGACACCTTCTTTGGTTTGCAAAAAGGAACCAGGTGCAATTCTGGCCTTAGTGCCCCGAAACTTTCGTCGCCAATCGCGCAAAGAGTAGCTATAGGCATTGGGATCTAAACGCGCCCGATTCATTTCGGCTACGATGCCAAGTTCTAATTCAGAGTAAGACAAGGGTTTTTCTGACTTCAATCGTTGAGGATGAGCAGCCATAGACAGAGGAAAAAGACATATAGCCTGAAGACAATAGGCAAGAGATAAAGCGATCGGAAATAATCTACCGACAAATTTCATAACAAGCAAATAATTAAAACTGCGATCAACCCTTGAGTGAAATTGACTAAATCGACTTTTTAGCTAAAAATGAGCTGAGATTTAGATTTTCACAGCAAACTGGAGAATAACATGAACCCTTTAATTGGCATGATTGCCAACCAACTTGGCGGCCCAGCGATTGGTCAAATCGCGCAGCAGATTGGTTCGGACAGCGGTGCGACTCAATCGGCAATAAATATGGCCTTGCCAATGATGCTTTCGGCAATGGGAAATCATGCAGCAGATGGCAATGGAGCTGATGAGTTACACCAGGCAGCACAAAATCAGGATAATTCCATCATAGACGATGTGATGGGTTTTCTGGGCAACTCGGCAGGTGGCGGTATGGGCAGTGCTATTCTGGGGCAATTTTTAGGCGGCAATGGCAATGCAATTGCCAATGTGATTGGTCAACAATCAGGAATTGGCTCGGGTTCTGCGATGCAGTTACTGGGAATTTTAGCTCCGATCGTGATGGGTGCTTTAGGCAAAGCTAGTCAGACTAATGGCTTAGATGCTGGTGGCACGGCGCAAATGCTAGGAGCGGCGGCTGATAGCAGTGGTGGAAATGATTTGCTAGGTATGGCCACCAAAATGCTCGACCAGGATGGTGATGGCAATGTGGTAGAAGATATTGCTGGTTTGATTGGTAAGATTTTTTAGAGGTAGCAACTTTATAGTGCTGGTTCTAGTCGGGGGCTGAGGCCATAAGTGCTGTATCCCCCTTCAGCAACAGCCCACCCTTGTATATCTATACGGAATTTTTGATAAAAGAACCCTGTCTCTTTTTGAGCCAGGGTTCTTTTGAATTTTGTGTAATCTTAGCCGAAGCGACCGCTTACATAGTCCGCAGTCTGCTGTTGAGCAGGCTGAGTGAATATTTGGGAAGTTTCGTTGAACTCCACCATCTCACCCATGTACATGAATGCAGTGAAGTCGGAAACCCGAGCAGCTTGCTGCATACTGTGAGTCACAATCAAAATTGTTACTCGTTCCTTTAGTTCACCAATCAGCTCTTCAATGCTGGCAGTGGCGATCGGATCCAAGGCTGAAGTTGGCTCATCCAACAATAAAATCTCGGGGGTAGTGGCCAAAGCGCGGGCAATACACAAGCGTTGCTGCTGACCACCAGAAAGATTAGAAGCAAGGTCGTTCAAACGATCCTTAACTTCTTTCCAGAGAGCAGCATTTTGCAAGGCTTCTTCGACCTTTTGTTCTAGAACAGCGCGATTTTTTTCGCCCCGTACTCTTAGGCCATAGGCCACATTTTCAAAAATAGACTTAGGGAAAGTGTTGGGTTTTTGGAAAACCATGCTCACCCGCATCCGCACTTCGATCGGGTCTACTTTGCGTCCGAGTAAATTAACTCCTTTATCTGTCCAGATATCGCCTTCGTAGCGGTTGCCGGGATAGAGGTCGTGCATCCGGTTAAAACAACGGAGCAGAGTGGTTTTACCACAGCCTGAGGGGCCAATCATGGCAGTCACCTTTCGATCGAACACTGGCATGTTGATCTTCTTTAGGGCATGAACGGTGCCACCATAAAAGAAATCCAACTTGTCTACTTCAGCTTTCTTTAGCAGTTCGGTCTGGTTTGGGTTGTACATATTTATACATTCTTGATAATAAGATCTTACCACTTGATACTGCGACGGAGGTAGTAGCGCAGATAAATTGCAATCGCATTCATGCTCAAGGTCATGGTGATTATCACAATCCCAGCCGCAGCGGCATTTTGCTGAAATGCGGGGTCTGGTCTACCTACCCAATCGAACATCTGAATTGGTAGAACTGTAAAGGGTGAAAGGAGGTTTTCCGGCAGGTAAGCAATAAAATTGACCGCGCCAATCACAATCAGCGGAGCTGTTTCGCCAAAAGCCCGCGATAGAGCGACGATCGTGCCAGTCAGGGTCGTGCCCATAGAATAGGGCAAAATGTGATCCCAAATCACCTGCCACTTGGTAGCACCCAGGGCATAGGCAGCTTCACGTACTGTACCCGGAATAGCCCGAATACCCTCACGGGTAGTCACAATTACTACCGGTAAAGCCAATAGAGCTAAAGTCAGGCCAGCAGTAGCCAAACTTGGCCCCAAGTTCATACCATACTTGAATATTCCTAGGCCCAATAAGCCATAAATAATCGAAGGTACGCCAGCTAGGTTTGTGACATTTACTTCAATAAAATCGGCAAACCAGTTTTTCTTGGCATATTCTTCGAGGTAAACAGCAGCTCCGATTCCTAGGGGCACTGCTACCGATGCTGTCACCACAATCACAATGAGGCTGCCGACCCAGGCTGAATACACTCCAGCATTCTCGGCACGAGAGCTAGGAAACTTAGTCAAAAAAGCAAAATTGAGCTGAGCGGCACCATCGATAACCAGCTTAGCAATCAATACACCCAGCACCAAAATTGCTAAGCCCATGGTGGCCATGCCCAATACCGTAAAAGCGCTATCAAAAAACTTGCTTTTGGCAATTGTGGCCTTTAGCTTCAGTGCTTCGGCATCTAATGGCACCGGCACTAATTTTTCAGCAGGAAAAGTCATAGGTTGTTGCTCCTAGTAAGCTTCACGGTATTTCTTCTTCAAGAAATGACCAATAATATTGAAGGTTAAAGTCATGAGTACTAAGGTGAGACCTGCTGCAAAAATGGTCTGGTACTCGATCGAACCATGTTCAATGTCGCCCTTAGAGACTGAGACAATGTAAGCGGTAATTGTCAGCGCCGGATCTAGAGGATTAATTGTGAGGTTGGCCTGTCCACCAGCGGCAATCGCCACGATCATGGTTTCGCCGATCGCCCGCGAAATCCCTAAAATATAAGCCGCCGAAATTCCAGAAATCGATGCTGGTAAAACCACGTTTAAAGTGGTGTGTAAACGAGTTGAACCCATGGCATAGGAGCCTTCGCGCAGTGATATTGGCACCGCTCGCATGGCATCTTCGCTCAGCGAACTGATGTAAGGAATGATCATAATCCCCATTACCAAACCCGCACTGAGCATACTAGATCCACCCATACTAGGTACCAAAGCCTGAAAAATGGGGCTGACAAACAGTAAGGCAAAGTAGCCGTAGACTACGGTAGGCACACCAGCC
>JANOXZ010000625.1:0-3404 GCA_031418695.1 Synechococcales cyanobacterium VAR_35_metabat_10 | reverse complement strand
GGGCGATCGGGGTTCTGAGGGGTTTGGGGTTCGATCAGCGGCGGTGCAACAGAAGCGATGGTCTTATAGCGATTCCGGTTCTGGTAAGGTGAATTTAGATATCTGAAAGCCCCATCTGGGTAAAGATCACTTGCACCATACTCGATCCGGAACCGCCTTATAACCACTGATGCTTCATTATTCCAATAAAGCATAAAAATCCATTCACTGTGATCCAACAACTCCAAATCCAAAATTAGTTTAGGTCTTTTTAAGCACTAAACAGGAATAGTGGAGATCAACTGCACAAAAGCGCGATGTTTCAGCCCATGAAATTTTTGAATTCGGAATTGCTGTAGTGACTTAGTCTCTAGCAAAACCAGGATTATAACTGATAGAGACCTTAGAATTTCCTTTGCGGTTGTACTGGAAAACATCACCGTTAGGGCTGACAACGAATCGATCTCTGCGGCTGTTGCCAGGACCAATTTCATCAAAGATGAAGGCATCTACATCGTCATTTCCACCGCCTTCACCGCCGCCATATTTGTTCCCACCCTTTTTACCGCCAACAACTTTGGCCGATTCTTTATCAGTGAGATGCTGAACCATAGATTCTTGATTGGTGAGTTCGTTTATTTTGATAATAGACATTGCTCTGTTTCTCCAAAGAAAATGTATGAGTTTACATTGTTAACAAAACATTAAGTGATCACATAATTTGTGTGATCTAAAAACGTTTGCCTGAATAATACAGTCCCAATCTTTTTTTGTCAATCTTCAAGTGTACTTAATCTGTAAATCTACTACTATATGATCAGAAGGACTGCACTTAGGTACAGCAATTCCTGATCTCTATGGTCTGAAATGCTACTGGAAATGAAGGCTTTGGGCAAGGTTATATACTGCCGCAGATCATCGAAATCAATAATTATCCCGTTATGTCGAGGCGGACTGTCGATCTCTTTGGTGTCAGAGGGGTGATGGTCGATCAGTCAGGTATGGTGGGAGCGGATCCGATCACCGCGCTTGCTTATCCGCTACTAATGATCATGGGAATCTCCGGAGGAGCCAAGGGATAATTGCACTTGTTATTCTTTTACCTTTTATCTAACTTTTTTTCCTGGAATAGCTTTTAGCCTCATTTTCGGGTACGACAACGATTCGTGTAATTTGGTATCATGGCCTGCTTTAAACCTTTGAATAGCAATACTTTCAAGGGTTCATTGTCAAAAGAACAGTGAGCAGTTTCACTGAACAGGATTTATCGAAAATGACGCTTAGTAAAATCTGACTTTTCCCATTATCTTTTCAACAGCAAAATCTGATCACAAGATCGAAGTCCAGAAGCCTTGCTGTCTCGTCAAAAATTACCCTAAATCTCTGGTTAGATAGTGATTTTTATTGGTTTTGAAAGAGGCTTCCAGCAAGGGGTCTAGGACTTAGCAGGAAAAGTCAGTTAGTAAAATCCCTTGAAACCTTTGCCCGTAAACAAAAAATTGCCTCGAAAGTACAGTTTCTGCAACATGCCGATATTGTTGGGTAACACCCATCACAGTAGATCGCCTTTGGCGCAAGCGGAGCCATCAATCCCCAAAAACCAAAATCCCACCACGCCGATAGAAATCCTCATCTCCCCCAGCCCCAATAACAGCCCTAGCCACAAATCCAACAACGACAACCGCGATCGCCTCTGCAAATCCAGCAACGAAATCTCTCCCACCTTGGCCATCACCTTCTGTATCTTCGCCGCCCAACTCGGAATATCCTCACTGTGAGCATTGCCCAGAATACCCTTAATCGCCTCGATCTTCTGCAACTCATCAGCTACCAATCGATCGGCCTCTGAACCCACTTTAATTACTGACTGCCGCTCTTCAGGGTAGTAATGCTCCGACTCCAAATACAAGTGGTCATCATTCAGATTGAAGGTGCGGAGGTAAAGATGTGCCCACAGCTCATCATCAATCACCGGCTCCACTTCCGGCAAATAAGCCGCCGCAATCTCAGCCAGAACGATTTCAGCTTTCGATCGAAAGATTTCAGCAATTTCCCCGATCGCCCTGGCTCCATCAATTAAATCCAAGCCCTCCAGGTGACTACAAAGCATCACCATATCCGCAGTAGCCGGTTCCGCCTGGGCAACTGCGAGGATCTGCCATAGGTCTAGCTCTAATTGTTGGTGTTGTTCGTGTTGGGGTTTCTTTCGCATAGTGGACAAGGACGAATTGGACAGAGACTAGGATGCAGCTCGACTTTGCTGGCAAACTTGCTCAAATCACGATTTCCCTTTTCGTTAGTTGATTTTTAGTGTTTGAATCTGGCCATCATATCCGACCCTTCCCCGAATCTCACCAAATGGCTTGTATTCCAATAGTGTTTTGATGGGCAGCAGGTTAGTAATCTTTGCTCTACAATCACCGCAGCTCTCAACGATATCTGCTAGGTCATTCTCTGGCTCGTAGTCAACGCTCAGATCCAACCATTCAGTCTCGTCCCAATCCAGCAAAAATTCTGTTAGGCGATCGATGAAAATTTGCCGTTCCTCGCCAGTCAATGAGTTGGAGATAGCTCGGTGACGTTTGTAATCAGCTATGGCTTCAATCATTTCATCACCAGCATCTTGCTTAAGATTTGGGTCGTCCAGTAGGACGACCCACCAACTAACGATTTCGTCAGTAGTTTTTTTGTTCATAAGTAATCAGATTTTTTGGAGTAAATAACAGATTGGGATGTAGTTATTCTATTTTAGGGAGTTTTTGGAATTCATTCAAGTTTTGATCGCATATCGGACAAGGCCGAACAGGACAAAAGCTAGAGTGTAGCTCGACTTTGCTGGCAAACTTGCTCAGTTCCACCTCAAGCTCGATCGAACAAGCCTTCAAGATTTCCGCCATAATCCCCACCACCTGATTCGGAGACAGACCCAAGCAGTGCATAGGTTTCACGTTTAGCACTTTCCTGTTGCCCTGCCAGATTTCAGCAGCGATCGCGTGAACTGGGGCATCCTGGCGCTCTCGGTAGAAGATGATGCTGGCAGCGGTGCCGATGGGGTGATCGATCGCTATGGTTGCGCCAGAGGCGATCGCTGTAATCGTTGATGGCTCTGCGTGGTCCGGTAGCTTCGCCTGTGTTTTTATCGATCGCCGCTGTTGGCTGATGCGCTCTTTGTTTCGCTGGTAGTGTCGGCGGTTGGGGCATCGATCGGCATCCCAACAGGATTTGATCTGAGCTTCATCGTGACTCAGTTTGGAGCATTGGAAACAGTTGTGGGCGACTTTCTTTGGCATGATCGACTCAAATCAATTTCACAGTTTGATGTCCTGCCACCGAGCAGCATCACAAAATCGAGAGAGATGCTTCAAATTAGTAGTCGCTACAATAACGCGCTGCCCTGGATAGTCAGCTTGTAATAGTTGGTACTG
>JANOXZ010000624.1:0-1675 GCA_031418695.1 Synechococcales cyanobacterium VAR_35_metabat_10 | reverse complement strand
CAATTAATTTGTTCGCTGATTGCAGCCGCATTATTGATGGCTCCAAAGAATTTGGTGGATTCAATGCCCAAATCGATCACAGCAGCTCAGCAACTCTCAGCATTGGAGTGGCTAAAAAAGGCTTTATTACTTTCCAGAATGTTGCCGCCAACACCAGTAGTTCAACTGCATTAGAAATTGCTTACGATACGATCGATGGTGGCGGCACAGTTAGGTTTAGCAATATTGATATTCATTAATCTTAGCTGTTCTTAAAGACTGCTTTGAGAACCACATCATTAAAGTCTTTATCACCACCACCTACCAAGTCCTCGAAGCCGAAAGTGTTGTCTCCTAGTAGCCGCACATGATCGGTGGTATCGCTATTGCCTAAGGTGTATGGCGTATAGACATTGCTGAAGTTGCCATTTAAGTTGCTGGCATTAGCATTAGCAATTAAGAACGGTGCATAGATTGATCCGCCTTGCAGTACCTTATCGATCGACATTGTTTGCCCGTTAGCTACCTCTAGATCAATTCCCGTAATCCGATTTTGCACTACGGCAGCCTGATAACCAGCTTCACCCGGTTTGAGTTTGGCACCAGTAATACTTATGACACTTCCTTGAGCATCCTCAATTTTATAGAAGCCCACGGTATTGTTATAGGCAGCCTCCCGCTTGATGGTGAAATTCACCTGGACATTTTGACCGATGAAAGAACTCAAATCTAACAGCTCACTTTCTTTTTTACCTTGGATACCAGCGACTAAATTCTGATTATTCAAGGGAGCATTTTGCAGTTGCAGATTTAAAATCAGGTCATCATCAACCGTAGTACTACCCTGCTCCCATTTCAGACGATAACTGCCATTGCTGTCGGTGGCCACTTCTAAAGCCTTTTTGCCAGACGGGTTAGCCTGATCTAACGAGAACACCACATTACTGAAATCATTTTTTTGCAGGGCGGCATCTACCGTGCCATTTTGGACTAGATAAAAACCCAGCCGATCGCCTGCATTTAATTGTAATTGGCGGGAAATATCGGCAGTGCTCAACAAATTATCTGCCAGACTACTAAATATCACTTGACCACTTTGTAGCGCTGCCTGAGCAAACCCAGCGGCGTTAGCGGCAATGCCTTTCACCTTATTGGTACCATCGATTTTAAAGAAGCCTATTTCGCTGACTTTCTTGGTTTGATTAGCCACCAACGAAAAATTGGCGATCGCGCTACCAGCAGCCCCGGTAATCTGCACAACATTATTAACATCGGGACTCAAACCAACCGGAGTATTAGAAATTCCTGGTGCGCCGGGATCTTGGATTTCTCCGTTTACTGTCAGATCGCTATCACCCCGTAAACCATCGACAAAATGTACTATGGCCTTGTCGGTAAATCCATCACCATTGGTATCAAACAACTCTGCACCAGTTTGGCCATCATACAAAAACTCATAGGCATGGGGAGTCAAATTATCTGCCGTAGCGCCAAACATCACATAGGTATTGTACTTACGGTTTTGATCGGCTTTGGCAATTAGGTATTCTACGGTGGTGGCAGCGCCATTGGTTAAACCAGTGACTTTAAATTCGATCGGGTTGGCCAAAGAAGTTAGATTCGCGGTGGTAATTGGATTAGCCAATGAACGCAAACCGCTGATTTTTGCACCTGCTTTGGCGATGACCGTAGCAAT
>JANOXZ010000623.1:0-2804 GCA_031418695.1 Synechococcales cyanobacterium VAR_35_metabat_10 | reverse complement strand
TACTGATGGACAAAAATTCGATTTTCCTAAGGTTCATTCATACGGTCCTGTGCGTCAAGCCATTTAGGATTGCTATAGACAAGCAAATAATCGCTTTAGGTGGTGGGGGCTTCTCAATGGAAAGTACTCCGTTATTAGATGACTATATTCTAAGGGCATCTCCTAAAAAAAAGCCTCGCATCTGCTTTGTTCCAACGGCTTGTGGAGATGCTGACAGCTATACAGTTAGGTTCTACAGGCGTTTTGCATCAGTTGATTGCATGGCAACTGATTTACAATTATTTCGACGACAAATTGCAGATCTTGAAGAATATGCTTGCTCTCAAGATATTATTTATGTCGGTGGAGGGAATACTGCCAATATGCTTGCTATATGGCGTGAACATGGCTTTGACAAAGCGTTGAATGCAGCTTTGTCATCCGGCACAATTTTGACAGGACTTTCAGCAGGATCAATATGTTGGTTTCAACATGGAATTACAGATTCTTTTGGTTCAGAATTTCAAGCCCTAGACTGTCTGGGATTTCTTTCTGGGAGTAATTGCCCACACTATGATGGGGAATCTGAACGCCGTCCTGCATACCACAAAGCAATTAGTGACGGGATGCCTGGGGGGTATGCTGCTGAAGATGGTGTTGCACTCCATTTTATTAATGGCAACTTACATAACGTGGTTTCATCAAGACCTAAAGCACAAGGCTACAAAATAGAAATACGGGAAAACAAGATTGAGGAATTTCCTCTTGTTACAAAATTTCTTGGTAGCAATTGAATATTTTTACTCAGTTGAAATAGTGTCAGATTGTAGCTACTCGTTGGCCAATAAAAACATTCAAAGCTTATACAGATCTGCTAATTAGTTTGTCCTTTGCTTTGGCATAAGCTGACAATGGGAGTGGCTTACCATGTCCAGGATGAATACATTTCGGCTCTAAATTCATTAAATTTAAAGCACTTTCTACTAGCCGCTCACGATCGGCTGTAAACAGTGATAAATTAGCTCTAGGACAACCAAAGTCGCTGACTAATGTATCTCCAGATAACAAATCCCCTGTATCTTCGTTAAATAGAGCTAAACTTCCTGGTGTATGTCCTGGGGCTTCGATAACTCTCCATGAAGTACCAAACAATTTTTGTCCTGCTGATAGCGATCGAACTCCCAAAAATGATGGATTCCCAAAAACCAGTCGTTCAGCAGCCAGCAGAATTTTCCCAGCCGTACCACCATATCCAGGATGTGGCGCATTTCCCATTAAAATCGGGACTTCTACATCTAAAGCGTAAACTGGGACACCATATTTCTGTAAAGCCATTGCCGTACCCACATGGTCAATATGGAAATGAGTGACAACAACCCCAGCTAGTTGTTCTGGTGCAATCCCAACTTTTCGTAATGATTTCACCAACCACCGAAATGCTCCAGGAGCAGCACTATCAATTAAAATTGGTCCTTGGGGTGTCGATATCAAGTAAACGTTGATCTGGTTGAACCATGTTAGTCTTTTGAAGTTATTTGTCATGGTATATGTTGCTCAATAGTTCACTCTAACCTGATATCAAGTATCAAAAACCGTTACGTAGAGAGGGCTGAATTTTGGCCGATTAATCCCCAAATCGTTCTGTCCTCCAAGCCATTTAGGATTGTCTCTTGAATGCTCCTAACCATGTTTCTTAAGAAGAGTTTCTCACCCAATAGTGGGTGCAGAAACGCAACTCCAATTACCAGCAATTATACTCTAAAGTTCCGGTGTATTACGGTTATTATACCGCTGACACTAGGGAGAAATCAATTCTTTTCGCATAATAGTAGCACCTAAGCCAATCCATCCCGGAAGGTATTTTAAAATCCATTTCGGCGGGTATTCAAATCCGATCGTTCGCACAGGTTTAAAGCTCAAGCGTTCATATAGACGACGGGCATCGGGGTTGGTACTAACGACACCTAATACTACAGCAGTACATTGATTTTGTTGTGCAATCTCGAAAGCAGCTTGCATGAGCAAGCTGCCAATTCCCTTTCCACGCATAGAAGTATCAACAACTAGGACATCAATATACACTTCATCAGAGAGAGGTTTGACTGTAGGCATGTTGTTAAAGGCCAGAAAGACCAGTAATCTGCGTAGAAGCCCAAATTCTCTGATGCAATGTGATCGCTCAAATTGAAAGAAAGGACGATTTTTATATGTAAGTCCGACAAATCCCACAAGTTGTCCTTGCATCTGGGCGGTTAAAGCCAGTTCAACATCAAAACTAGGCTCCAAGAGCGCAACACCTTTCTGCTGGGAACCGACCAGAAATTCTATCTGAGAGCGAAATCCCTCGTAACAAATAGTTGCAGCTTGGTGGCGAAGTTCCTCTGGGATGCCAGACTTGATTTCTATACGACTATCTAGATTATCCATAAATGAATCTTTTTAGTTGACTATTTGACTGACGGATTTCAGTCTAACACCCCACGTAATTCATCAAGACCGATCGATCCCCAAAACCAAAATCCCACCACGCCGATAGAACTCCTCGTCGCCCCCAGATCTACCGAGTTCAATGGAACATCATGTATCAGAGGACTATTGATGTTGGGGCTGCTGTGATCGATCGATAGTATCAGTGGGTGGTTGCTTTGGAGGTGTCGATCGTTGTTGAAGTTAGTGAGCTGCCGGTGGTGTCGAAGCGGGTGATCGATCACTGTGGGATCAGGGGTTTTGTTGAGGGTGATCGAGGTTCTGAGAATTCTGAGGGGCTTGGGGTTCGATCGGCTTTGGTGTAAGGGAAGCGATCTGGTTTGGTGGAAACTGAGGTT
>JANOXZ010000622.1:0-3919 GCA_031418695.1 Synechococcales cyanobacterium VAR_35_metabat_10 | reverse complement strand
GATCAACCAAGCCCAACCACTACCAAACTGAGTAGTAGCAGCAGCCTTGAACTCTTCTTTAAACTTGTCGAGGCTACCAAAAGAAGCATCGATCTTAGCTGCCAAGTCTCCAGTAGGAGCGCCGCCACCATTGGGCTTCATCGACTTCCAGAAAAAAGTGTGGTTCCAAACTTGAGCGGCATTGTTAAAAATACCAGCTTTGCTGGCATCACCAAAGGTTGCCTTGATAATTTCTTCCAAAGACATAGTTGCCATTGGAGTATCTTTGGTCAAATTGTTTAAGTTAGTAACATAGGCAGCATGGTGCTTGCCATAATGAAATTCAAAAGTTTTGGCCGTCATGTGCGGTTCCAAAGCGGTGACGGCGTAGGGTAATGCTGGTTGTTCAAAAGCCATTGGTTCCAATCCTTTTATGTGAAGCTGCAATTAAAAGCCAGACTGCAATGTATCTAAAATACATTCAGCCTGAAAACAGACTTTCGCATTCTAGCCCAAAAAGATTAAGGAAATCAAAGCTGCTAACTTTGTGCCTGCTTTTTACTAAACTTGGGTAGTTCTAGGGTGGTACTTGGCCGAGTTTTCATCTCGGCAGCAGCTTCTACTGCTGGGGTGGGCCAACTAGGGCGCATTGGTTCCATTTCAAACTCCAACGGACCAGAATCTGGGTTGTCGTCCTTATCAAGGGTGTCTTCGGCAATATGAACCCGTTGAATATCAGAAAGCGGGGCTGGCGGAGTAGTTTCAACAGCAGGCTGATTTTTGAGACGGCGATATAATTCTTGCGCCACAGCCTCGGTCTTGTACAACTTCTGGGATTGCTCGGCGTGATTTTGGCGCAACTGGGCATTTTCGTTATCTAGTTCACCCACGATCGTCTGGGCAATTTCTAGTTTTTGGGAGAGAGTTTCCACCAAAACCTGCTGCCGTTGGCCAATTTGATGAGAGTTTTCGAGCTGCTCAAACAAGGCTGATACCCGATCGCGGGCTGCATGTAACTCATCATCTTGGTGGACAATTTTGATGCCCTGCGCCCGACTGCGCTCTTGATGATTGACCACTTCTTGCTTAGCAGCGACCAAATTTACTTCCAGGGCTTCGATTTGATCCAGCAACTTGCGATTGGTCAAACGGAGGTTCTTCACCACCGTTAACCAGTCAGTAGATTCTCCTTGGGGCGAAGCAGTAGTGTAAACAGTCTCTACATCAACTGCTGGAGGGCTAAATGGAGACTGAGAGGAAACATCGCTCATGGCAATTATCAAGGTAGATAAAAATAATTCTGGATGACAAGAAAACTTACGGCAAGAAAAGTGATGAAGAAGAGTAACCAAACTTAGTGATCTATCATAGATGACTTTGCAAAAATTTTATGATTTGTTATTTAGCGCAGCAGCCAAAAGCTCTTTATGAATCCTAGTCTTGGTTTGCAGCTCTGTCAGACGTTTTTCGGCCAGCGGCTCTCCCTGCTGAAACTGTTGGAGCCAAGCAGTTAAGACCTGATTTTTATCTGGTGGAATATCCGCAACTTTCCAACCGGGCATCTCTAACTCTTCCATAAGCTGGTCAATCTTGGGGTCATAGCTGAGGGCAAAACAGCGGCAGCCTTCGGCAGCAGACATAATCAAACTGTGATAACGCATCCCGATCGCCAGATGAACTCCCTGAAAAGCGCCTTTAAGCTGACGCGGATCAGACAAAGCAATAATTTGACTGTGTTCTGGAATTTGGGCTTGGACTTGCTGAGCGATCGCTAAATCACTGGGCTGAAAGGGCATAACCATTACGAAGCTATTGGTAGCTTTTTGCAGATCAATCAAAGCTTGGATCATTACTTGCAATCGATCGGGAGTTAAGTCTGGATGCTCCCGCAGAGTAATCGCAATCCGAGGGTTTGGTAAATCAGCTAGTCCTGGTAAGGTTACTGCTGCCAAATTCCACACCGGGTCAGGAGCCATCATGCAAGAAATTGACCAGTCCTGCAAAATAAAAGCTGAGGCTTTGTCGCGGACACTCAGAGCATCACAACTGCCAAAAGCTCGCTCGGCCACCCATTTCGTAAGCTGCTGATTTAATGGGCCAATGCCTTGACCTAGAGCAATTACTTTTAAACCCAACTGTTTGGCCAACCCTACTAATCCTCCGTAATACACTGCGCTCTGGACACTGGTGGCATCTTGAATCAGGCTACCACCGCCCAAAATTAGTGCCTGAGAACTGCGCAAGGCTTTAAAGACCCCTAAGCTTTTGCGATCGACTGCGGCCACTCCATAACGGGCAGTGGTCTCTTGGGAATTGGCCGATAGTACCAGCGGTTTTACATTGGGCGGCAATATCTCTAACATAGAAGCTAACAAAGCTTCATCGCCGCCGTTGCCTGCGCCATAGTAGCCACAGAGCACCACTTGAGTATCTGTCATGTTTCTAAAAAAGTCAGGTTGCTAAAAAATTGGTGAATCTGCGACCATTCTAAGGTTTGATGGTGCTGAGATGATCGCCAAATACACTTTACTTATATAAAAATGCACAGTCTTTCATTACCCACCTGGGTAATTCATGTTTCTAGCGTAGTGGAATGGATTACCGCGATCGGCCTCATTTGGGTCTATGGCGACCAGGTTAATCGCCATCATTGGAAAAGCTTAAGTTGGGGCATGTTACCGGCTCTCATCAGTGCTATGTGTGCCTGTGTTTGGCATTTTTTTGACAATGCCCCTAGCTTGGAATGGTTAGTTGTTGTCCAAGCCGCGACAACTTTTATTGGTAACAGCACCATGGCCTTAGCTGGTTGGTGGATTTGGAAACAGAGCCAGCAGGAGCCAATCACATGAACAAAGAATCACTCTTCGGGGCTTCACTGTTTCCCTACTTGGCTTTTTTGTGGTTTTTGACTAAGTCTGGCCAAACCCCCAAGCTAGCGCTTATTGGGTTTTATATGACGTTGGTGTTTGTAGCCATCACGATCCCGGCTGGTCTATATGCAGAGTTGGTATTAAAACAAAGTTTGGCCAATGTGGATTGGCTACACGGCGGAGCCGAATCGTTTCTGACGATCGCCAACATTCTAGTAGTACTAGGTTTTAGTGTGACTCGTCCTTTGGCATCCCCCAATGAGGTGATATCAAAACAATCCATCAAAAGTTCTGACATCAAAGAAATCTGAACATAGTACAAAACCATGAATTTTGAAATTGTTTTTCCATTGAATTGACTGTTTACTTATAATGAACGATTGGTATATTATATGCCAATCAAATATTCTAACGTGACTCAAATTTTCACATGGCTTCTAGGACTGCACGCTTGTTTGCCGAATTGTTCGACTGTGGTGTTTTGATAGCAATTATGATACCCAGTATATTGCTCAAGGGAAGACCCGGAAATTTCTTTGGCGAAGGTATCACATTGCAAATATCTACCGTGATATTTTTTATGTATCTATTTTTCAAAGACGCTCTGGGCGGTCAGAGTATTGGCAAACGGGTGATGCGGATTGCGGTAGTTGGAGTTGCTTCACGTCGTCCTTGTAATCTTTTTCAATCATTAATTCGCAATTTGTCGATCATTGTATTTAGTATTCTCGATATTCTGATGATTATGGGTAATGATAAGCTAAGGTTAGGCGATCGACTAGCTGGCACCAGAGTAGTAGTAGAAGAAAACTTTTACCACTGGTAGTAACCCGACTGGAGTAGTTGTAGTAATCAAACAGAGTATGCCTCAGCGACGAGAGTTCACGAAATCTAGTTGATTTAATGGCCGCCCTTCGCCGATGATTAATTCATAGGCGTTAAAAAGAGGTTTTTGTGAAACGAGTTTTAAGTATCATTCTGGGCGGTGGCGCAGGTACTCGACTGTACCCCCTGACTAAACTCAGAGCTAAACCGGCAGTACCACTGGCTGGTAAGTATCGGCTGATCGA
>JANOXZ010000621.1:0-1725 GCA_031418695.1 Synechococcales cyanobacterium VAR_35_metabat_10 | reverse complement strand
GGTTTGACTAAGTAGCCGCCGTTGGCTGGTACAGCAAACATACGGGCAGTTTGCAAAGGGCTAACTTGCAAAAATCCTTGACCGATCGACATATTCACCGTGTCGCCAACGCTCCAATCTAGCTTGTAGTTTTTGCGTTTCCATTCGTCATCGGCGACTAACCCTTTCCGTTCTTCGGGTAGTTCGATGCCGGTTTTGGTGCCTAGGCCATACCGGCGTGACCAGTCAATCAGGGTTGGTCCGCCAATGCCTTGAGCAATTTGATAAAAGAAGGTATCACTGCTCATTTTCAAAGCTCCATCAAAACCCAGCACTCCAAAACCAGCGTGATTCCAGTCGGCAAAAGTAGTCCCGCCAATCCGCAGTGATGCGTATGTTTGGAGTTTGGTATTAACGTTGTATTTGCCCGATTCTAGAGCAGCAGTAGTAGTAATGATTTTAAAAGCACTGGCTGGGGGGAAGGCTTGCACCGATCGATTAACCAAAGGGTTATCAACTCCCTGGAGTTTTTTCCAGTCTTCGGGCTTAATGCGCCCCGAAAATACATTGGGATTAAAGTTGGGGTAACTAGCCATCGCCAGGATTTCGCCGTTTTTAGGGTTCATCGCCACGATCGAACCATTACGTTTAGCCAGGGCATCTTCAGCGGCTTTTTGCAGATTGAGATCGATCGTCAGCCGCAGATCTTTGCCCGGTTTAGTAACTTTTTGCCCCAAGTCTCGCTGCACCCGGTTAGCCCCATCTACTTCTAGCTGTCTGCCGCCCCATTCACCGCGCAATTGATTTTCAAAGGCCGACTCTACACCCATTTTGCCGATCACATCAGTCAACCTATAGCCGTCAGCACGACGGGTGGCTAGTTCTTTGTCGGTAAGCTCTCCCGTGTGCCCCAACACATGAGAGGCCATTTCCCCGTGGGGATAGTCCCGAATATTTTCGATATCTACTTCGATGCCGTCTTTATCGGTGCTGAATTCTTTGAGAGCAATGATTTTATCAGAACTAATATCTCGCGCTAATCTCACCAGCTCTGGAGTGGTGATTTTGACTTTACTGACTTTTTCTTGAATTTCTTGCTCATCCATTGCCAAAACTTCTGAGAGGCGTTTACGGCTATCTGGCCAAGTGGTTTTTTTGATCGCCGCAGGCCAGACGAAGACGGAGTAAGAGAGACGATTGCTGGCTAAAACTTTGCCATTGCGATCGAGGATATTTCCCCTAGTTGGTCGTTTGGCCGCCACAATCCTAACCCGATTTTTTTCGGCGCGCTGGCGATAGGTGGTGCCTTCTAGCACCTGGAGATAGGTTAACCGAAAACCTACGGCAAATAGGCCAAAGGTAATTAATCCCATCAGAATTTTAGACTGCCAGCCTTTGCCTACAGTCAGAGAGTCACCGTTAAAGCCAGAGAAATTGGGACGAAAAGGCTGCATGGTTTAAAGAAGGCAGTAGAGATTGTCTTGATAATACTTTGATAATACCCTGAAGTTTGCTTGTGAGAGCTCGGAGGAGGTGCGACGGAAGGGCTTATGGTACGATGGAAACGTCACCAGGCCGTGAGTTGTGGCTCTGGCACCCAGGCGAGATTTATGATCGATTATTCTGCAGATATACTTCGCGAAGCAGACGAAGAACTAGCACTCCTTGAGATTGAGGATGATGAACCCACCGAAGACTTCACCGATGACTTCCTAGAGGAATTTGCTGATGTGTGGGTGGATGAGC
>JANOXZ010000620.1:0-3770 GCA_031418695.1 Synechococcales cyanobacterium VAR_35_metabat_10 | reverse complement strand
TGAATGAAAGTCGATCGGCTGGTTTTTGTGGTGTATTGGGATACCAAAACATGACACAGTTAGAGAAGGCTTATGGTAAAGAGAATTCTCGGGCAATTTTGTCAGGCTGTAATACTAAATTTATCTTTAACCCTGGTGAGTATGAATCGGCTAAGTATTTTTCAGATTATTTGGGGGATGAGGAAGTGCATTATAGGCAAAAGAGCCGATCGAGCAGCAAAGACGGCGGCAGCACCAGCAGCTCAGAGCAAGATAAAACTAAAAAAATCTTCTCACCAGAAGAATTTCTAAAGCTACCAGCAGGGGATTGTATTTTCATCAACCCAGCTTATTCCAATGGCCAGGAAGCGAGCATCCCAGTCAAATTAAAGGTAGAAGTAGGCGACGGCGAAATCCAACGTCGTGCTTATGGAGAGAAACACTTTAATATAGTAATTAAAAAGTTAAAGAAACAAAACAAATCTACTAAGATAGAAGCAAGTGATGTAACCAAGAGAATTGATGGTTTAGAAAAGCTGATTCCAAAGGCATCAGAAAAAAACTCCAAAGAATCAGAAAGTATCTTTACAAAGATTGGCAGTCAGCTAATGAGTAAAGAGCCAGAGACCAAAGAATCAGGAACTATCTTTGCGGAAATTGGCAGTCGATTATCCAATTGAAATCCTGTGCTGCCCGTTGATGTCATCTAATCAGGCATCTCATAAATGTTTTTGGTGAAAGCCTTAATTTACAATAGGGAATCTTATAAATATGATAAGAAATATATATTCAATGTCATCTAATCATAAAAAACTTGTTGTTGGTAGTGTAATGGCATTAGTAATGTTAACATTCATACCATGGACAGTCATTGCCTGCAACGGCAAAAAACAAACTCTAAGTACATCAAGAGGAGAAAATATGAACTTCAGATTTGAAGACCATGAAAAAGAAGAAGATGGAAAGAGAAGACTACTAGAGCTTTTCCCAATCGGCTCAGATATTAATGAGTTTTCTAGCATGATGAAATCAATCAAAGGAGTTAATTGTATACCAGTGTACAAAGGCGACATTTATTGTACTTACGTCGTGCCAATCTCGAAGGACGTTGCGTATGGATGGTCTGTTAGCGTATCTGGAGAGGCCGGTAAAATCATTGATATTCGTACCAGAAAGAATTACGGCGTTTACTATCCGCCCGGCACTCCTCCTGTAGGTTTACCGGCACGCAAATAATCAAGAATGTTATTGATGCGTAAATTATTAGCAGTAAAGCTAATACGCAAGATACAAATGTTTAGAAAGGATTCTACCTGATCAATTTTCATCTTATTCGCTTCATGGAGGATTATAATGTCTTTAACAAAAACTTCCTTAAATGATACAACTCGCTACAAACCACAAAATATTAAGCCTGAACCAAACACAATATATCTAATGGCGAGAAATGCGGGACCGGGAGTAGATCATCTTTATTATCTGTATACTAATAGCAAAGGTGAACAGTTCTCCCTGTCAGGATTCCCAAAGAATGATCGATCTAAATTACCACAAGCTACCATAGAAAATGTTCTTAATGGTGGTGGTGGTTGGGGACCAATTATTAGCAAGTCTGGTCCTTTTTTACCAAATACACCAGATTATGACTATTCTACAAGATTAGCAGTTTATCGTAGCCCAACGAATAACCCAAGCGAAGTAGCCAGAGATTGGCAGCTATTAAGAAGAGAATATAGTAAAATAGAAGGAGCAGCAGTACCATATAGACTCAATGGATATAACAGTAACTCTGCGGCTGTAACTGCCGAAAGAAATTTGGGTAACAGTACATCAATTACAGAAACTAACCAAACATATAATCGAAAAGATATAAATACACCTGGTGCTCAATACGATCAAGTAATTGAATGGTCTCCAAATACACAAAAATCTAGTATTAAGAATTCTCAGAAGTCTGATTCTTCTTTGAATCCATCAAGCAACATACAGACAGGTAAGGCGCAGACAAATCAGAGATATCAACAACTTAATGAAAAAGTTGCAACTGTGACAAATAGTCGTGAATTAAACTCCTCGGAAAAACAGAACCTCACTACTCAAGGAACAGACTCTAAGGCTGAGCTATCAAAAGTAGTAGCTTTACTTAAAAACAATGCTGCTGAAGTAAAGAAGCAGTATGGGTTTGATGTAACCACCGATGATGGCCTAGGCAAAGCTGTGATGCAGTATTGGAAGGAGAATAATCTAGATCCTAAAGCTTTAAGGGAGCAGCTCCCCGACATCAAAGATTCAGAGCTTGCTACTGCTTCAGCGGTATTGGCGACCAACAATGCCACAGAAAAAATAAACACTAAGGATCTTGCAGTACAACGTTAGTAAGTTCTAATAATTCAGGAATGAGGATCAAATGAAATTATTAGGTTGTTACGACTCTTTAGTAGAGACTACAGCTAGATTGATGATTTTATTTGATCCTTATTTATATGGGGTAAAGGATACTTGCTAATGGTGGCGAAAATATGCGGATGGCAACCTATGGAATGAAGAATATGATTAATAATATGAATAGTTCTGTGCATAAGGTTATAGATTTAGATGTGAGTTATCAAAATGCTTATCAGGTTTTGGCTAAGGCGAGTTTTGATAGTTTTTTGATCCAATATTTGTATAATTCTTGTGAGGCGAATATTGATCAAGCTAAGCTCAATGAGTGTTTGACGAATAGTCAAACTATGATTAATACTAGGCTTAATAGCAGATTTAATTCTTTAAGTAATACTAGACCTGAGATGGCTGCGGCTATTAGTGATATTAATACGAAGCAAACAAACAAGTCGAATCAGAAGGCGGCTAGAGGAAGGCAAGCTAGTGATAAGGGTTCTGTAGCGGAAACCGCTACGGCTAGTAGTTCTAATCAGGTTTTTAATGCTAATCGTATTATTGATGGTAATGGGAACAATCCCCAAGATTTAACGTTCCAAAAAAACATCCTTGCTTTAAGAAAAGCTTTCTTGTATTTGTTGGAGGTACTGATGTTGGTACTAGCTTTAGTGGGGCCAATATTTTTGGGGCTTTCAATGTTTCCGGTGGGGACTAAGCCTTTGGTATCTTGGGGGGCGTTGTTCTTGGCTACTGGGTTTTGTAAGATTTGCTATACTTTGATTGGTGGGTTATCTGCGGTGGCTATGGTGCTAGCGGGTTCTGAAGGTATAGATATGTCGATATTTGCAATTATTATTGGTGGTTTGGCTCCGATACTCTCTGTGACTATGTCATCAATTTTATCTAGTTCCTTCTCTTCTGCTATGAATGCGATCGCTTATCCAGCTCAAGGTTATGGTATAAATGCGGGGCTAACGGCTGCAGCACCTCCTGGTCAACCACCAAGTACGGCTTCTGCTATTACTCCAAATTATGATGGAGGTGTGAAAAATGGAAAGTAACAAATATAGTTGTAGATTGAATGAGAGGAGCACAAAAATATGAATAAGATAGCATTACCTGTTTGTAAAATTTGGACGATAATTTTATCTTCGCTGACAATAAGTTTGGGTTTTTCATCCTTGCCTTCACCATCAATAGCGGCTCGAGAAGTGTTTTATAAAAACTGTGCCGAGCTGCAAAAGGTTATGAATGATTATAATCCAGGGGATAGATATGAAGGATTTGAAAGAGCTGTAATGATGCGACGAAACTACGAACACGAACAACATATATAGCAATCCTAAATGGCTTGACGCACAGGACCGTATGAATGAACCTTAGGAAAATCGAATTTTTGTCCATCAGTA
>JANOXZ010000619.1:0-4229 GCA_031418695.1 Synechococcales cyanobacterium VAR_35_metabat_10 | reverse complement strand
AAATCTGGCCGATAAAAAATCCCCATATTATTAGTACCAAAAGGCACCGACCACAAATGGTCTTGATAACGCATCGCCTCTAACAAAGCCGGATCAATATCTTTAGCTACTGGGGACTTTTGCCAGAAAGCTTCGATCGGCCTAATCGCCCCCAGATCCACCAACTGCCCAGTCAACATTGGCCCATACCACAGTAAATCTGGCGAAGCATCCCCGATCGCCGCTGCCAAAATCTTAGGTAACTGTTGATCTGACTGCCCCACATACAAAGATTCCACCTGAATTTTAGGATGCCGCTGATTAAATATATCCACCAGCTTTTGCAGCACTGCCCGGTTTGGCGGTGGGTTCACCCCTTGCCACAAGGTCAAATGCACCACGCCATCATGAATCGGCGCACTGCAAGCAGTCAGAGCAACCAAGACTAGGCTTAGCAAAATACAGATACAGCGCTTTACTAAAAACATATAAATTCAGGCTGGCAACGATCTCTCAAATTGTACGGCAGTGTGATGGAAGCAGAAAGTTAGCCGCTGCTGTTGACATTCCACTCAATCTAGGTGACAATGGAATTCGCCTCGAAGTTTGGAACTTCTAGAGCTTGGGACTGTAGTTCAATCGGTTAGAGCACCGCCCTGTCACGGCGGAAGTTGCGGGTTCGAATCCCGTCAGTCCCGTAAATTATCATCATCTTGAAGGCGCTCTCACCAGCGTCTTTTTTATTGGAATTATATGAGAGAGGTTGTATGTACCGGCATCGCTCTACAGTCTGCTCTGGGTGATTTGGAAACCACTTGGGCAAGGTTGTTGGCCGGTGAAACTGGCATCAGTAAGCGTCAAGTCTTTCTAGACCTACCGGCTTTTCCAGTGGCAATGATTGGGATGCAGCCGGTGCAGCTCGATAGCTTCGCTGACGCCAAAGGCGATCGATTAACCACCAACTTAACCACCACACTCTTAGCTGATGCTGGCTGGCAATCCCCCCTCTTAGATTGTCCGGTAGTTATTGGTTCCAGCCGCGCTTATCAACCTCAATGGGAGCAGTTTTCTCAGAGTGGCATCACTTCAGCGGTCTTAGATTATTTGCCCCACATGCCCGCGATCGGTGTAGCTCGTTTAATTGGCAGCACCAGCGCCGTCTTAGCCCCCATGGCCGCTTGTGCTACAGGTATTTGGGCAATCGAACGAGGTTATCAAATGATTATTAATGGAGCTGATCGAGCCTTAGTGGGAGCAGTGGAAGCACCGATTAGTCCCCTAACCGTGGTGGGTTTTCAGCAAATGGGCGCTATGGCGGCTGATGGTTGTTATCCATTCGATAAAAATCGCCAGGGTTTAGTTTTGGGTGAAGGTGGGGCTTTTTTTGCATTAGAAGAGAGATCGATCGCAAAAGCAAGAGGCGCGAAAATTTACGGTCAAATTTTGGGCTGTGGTCTGACCAATGATGCCAGTCATGCCTGGGGCGTGGGTGGAGGAGCCGGTGCAACAGCCGTGCAGCAGTGTTTAGAGCGCAGTGGTTTGAAATCTGTGGATCATATTCTTTTGCATGGCACTAGTACTCAGTTGAACGATCGGTATGAAGCCAGTTTAGTCGAACAGTTTTTTCCGGGTGTGCCAGTGACCGGTAATAAGGGCGCAGTGGGTCATACTTTAGGTGCAGCGGCGGCGATTAGTGTCGCGCTGGCCTTTCGATCGCTACAGTCTCAGGTCATTCCACCCACTGTGGGCTGTAGCGATTTAGAGTTTGATCTGAATTTGATTCGTCAGCCAACAGCGACTCAGTTGCAGAACCTCATGTGCTGGAGCTTTGGTTTTGGCGGTCAAAATGCTGTACTAGCCTTAGGTCTTTAAAGATTAATTGAAGAAAAATAAATCGAGTAGAATTTTACTATCTATCAGCTCTGTCTAATAACCACTGGTAGACAGCTAAAACATCAGGAAAATACCAATGAAAGTCTTGTTACGCTCTATCTTGCTCTGTTTGATTCTTTCGACTCCCGTACTAGCTGAACCAGCACCTAACAAAACTACTAACCAAAATCAGTTTTCAATGATTGGTACCTGGTCGTTGAAAATATCTAATCGTCAATTCGTTTTCATTTTTAATAATACTGGAGAAATAAACGCATTAGCTGAAAAAAATCATGGTAGCTATAAATATTATGAATTTCCAAATGGCGACTATGATATTTTAATGAATCGCATTAGTGGTGAAGCTCCTGAAATAGAGTTACCGCTGAAGTATAAGCAACAAGGCAATGTTATAGAGGTAACCAAGCCAAATGGCGAAATCCAAAAAAACAGTCTAAATTTCACCAATAATGGCCGGACTGTAAGTTTGAGTAAAAAAGGTGAGTCAGAGATACTTGCCACTTTTGATAAAGTGAGTGATGTTGTGGAGTTACCAAAAAATACTGAGTCACTAGCCACGATCGAAGGTCATTTCCAGGGGTTACAGAAGTTAGTGGCATTGCAAACAGCTCAATCCGATTATTGGGTACAGAAAAAACGCTTTGCCACAGGACTTCAGAGTTTAAAGGTGAAGCAATTGCCAGACAGCGATCAATTATACCGATATGAGCTGGTAAAACAGAGTCCCCGCCAAAATATCATTGCGGCCATTCCTACTCAACCAAACCTCCGCAGCTTTGTGTTGCAGCTAGACCGAGTGGGTCGTCGCCAGCAGCCTTTTAATGGGATTATTTGTGCCACCGATCGACCCAGTGAACAGCTAGCGCCCTCACCCCAGTTCAAAAACAAGGGTCTCACTTGCCCTGCCACGACCCACGAAGTAGATTTCAATACTTCCATCCGGCAATCTTTGCTGAAGGTGAAGTAAGCATTGAGATTCATTGCAAATTGCTGCGAATGGGCGGCAATTGCAATATTTCTCGTTAGAATCAAAAAAACCTTGAGTCGCTTATGCTAGATTTTTTATTAGATTTTTCTACGATTAATCATCTATCACGCTGTCACTGTGTGGCTATCTGCGCCTTTTTGGTGCCCACTAATCTTTTGCTGTCTACATCTGTCATTTTGTTGACTGGGTTGGCTCGATCGCCACAAGCCCGCCGAAATCTGAGTATTGCCGGGACTTTTGCGGCGCTGTTGCTCATTGCTCATGTGGCTAGCTGGTGGATCGTGGGTGTGGTAGCACCGGCAACGTTTATTTTGCCTTCTTTGGGCTTAGTCTGTACCGTGATTAACTGGAGCTGTGTGAAATATTCTTCGTTCACAGGTTATTACATCGAAGCTTGGGTCTTATCTCGGTTTCGTCGTAGTCAAAATTTGGATAGCTCAGTACCTGGTTAATTTAAAATTTAGGTAACAGCATATCCACTAAATTGACGCTTGAAAGGAGAGTGAAAGCCCAACACAATATCGGAAGCGGGGACTCCTTTTTCTTTGAGAACTTGGGCGATCGCTGTTTCTGTTCCATTGTATTGCACCCATATTTTTCCATCTTTAATATCAAAGTGCAGAATCAAACTAAAAACTCTTTTTTGATCATGCCAGCCAATATATGCTAGCTGATAATGATCATGTTCATTATCACAAATAACTTCAGTATCTACCCCTTCAGAATGAGTATATGGATGAGCTTGTTCTGTTAAAACCTGCCGAATTATTTGTCGATATTGTTGAATTTTATCCATTGTTTTACCTCCTCTTTCATTGGATTGTAAGTGATAATATTTACCCCATAACGCTTGATAGATTTTTGAATAAAAGGAAGTTGGAAAAAATCTTCATATGTTTCACTAGGAACAGCAAGATACAAAACTCTATCAGGCTCTTGCTCTTCTAATCCTTGGGCATAATTTAGGTACTGTCCTAAAGCCCGATGAAACTCGCTGATATCTGATTCTGAGTTAAAGCTTTTAATTTCAACAGCGATCTTTTCTAAGTCACGCTGAGCGGCGAGCGTGTTTTCAGATCCCAAATCAATCTGTAATTTAACAGCTTCGCTAATCTGAACCTGAAAAGGGTCATGGGTGATCAGCCAATTTTCTTTGATCAAGGCAGCTTTAACTTGATTATGAAATAGATCTTTAGCCATTTATCGAACAAGAATAGCACATCTGCCTTCCAGTGTAGCTTGCAACGCTAAATCGATCGAGCAAATAACAAAAAGCCTGCATCAAAGATACAGGCGATCGAATATTTAATTAATCCTCAGAAACCCAAGAATTTAATGGGTCGTGGGCTGAGCGGAGTCGAAGCCCACG
>JANOXZ010000618.1:0-8719 GCA_031418695.1 Synechococcales cyanobacterium VAR_35_metabat_10 | reverse complement strand
GTCGGCAAAGTAGAGCTATCAGCTAGCAGTCGGCGACTGGGTAAAAAGGTAGTGGATCTGATCAATATCCAAAAATCCTATGGTGATCGATCGATTGTGGCGGATTTTACCTATGAGTTTATTCCTGGCGATCGGGTGGGAATTGTGGGCGGCAATGGAATTGGTAAGTCTACGCTGTTAAACATTATTACTGGTCGCACCGCTCCCGATGCTGGCGAGGTGGAAATTGGCAGCACTGTTTGCATTGGTTATTTTGACCAATATTCGACGGAGCTACTGGCTGCTGCTGACCAAAATATGCGGGCGATCGATTACCTCAAGGAGGTAGGTGAGTATGTGAAGACCGGTGATGGCACCCAAATTACGGCTGGCCAAATGCTGGAAAGGTTTTTGTTTACTCCCAACCAGCAGTATTCGCCATTAAGTGCTTTGTCTGGGGGCGAAAAACGCCGGTTATATTTGTTACGGGTGTTATTGGAAGCGCCGAATTTACTAATTTTGGATGAACCGACAAATGATCTAGATATTCAGACTCTGAGTGTTTTAGAAGAGTATTTGTTGGAGTTTCCGGGCTGCGTGTTGGTGGTTTCTCACGATCGCTATTTCCTCGATCGGACTGTAGAAAAAATCTTGGCTTTGGAAGGAGAAGGGGTAATTACAGAATATCCTGGCAATTATTCGGTGTATTTGGAATATCAACAGGCTAAAACTCCGGAGCCAGTAGTAGCTAAGGTGGTTAAAGAGGTAGCGGTTAAGGCGACTATTCCGTCTAATAAGATCAAGCCGCTGTCAGATTGGGAGCGACGCAATATGGCTTCGATGGAGGCGAAGATTGCGCTGCTGGAAGATACTAAGGTGAAGTTAACTAACCAGTTGGCTACCGCTAGTTATAAGGATCTCACTCGCTTGACTGCGGATATGGAGAAACTAATGGAATCGATTCATGAAGCTACTGAAAAATGGTTGGTGCTGGCCGATCGAGATGTTTAGTTGTTTTGAATTATGCGCCCAAACGTTGATACTCAAAAGATAAACCAGCTCATGCCAGCATTGGGTCGAGAAGCCTATAGCACTAGCTCCATTGACTTTACTGGTGTTGCTAGTGCTCTTTTGCTAAAGAGCCTCAGCAGCTTTTGTCATGCGCTGGAACTCAGGATTGAAATACTCACCGGGCTGAAGCCACGGTGATTCTTGACACTTCATCGGGTTCAGCTATCGAAATAGTCTTACAATCCCTCAGCGTCCATTTAGAGTCGTGGCGATTCCCCATCCCGACTTTTTCAATGTTTTTTGCTGCATTCTCGTCTCGGTCGTGTTCAGAGCCACAATTCAGGCATTTAACTGACCGCACTTTCAGATCCAGCTTCCCCCATCGAAAACCACAATTTGAGCAGATCTGGCTAGTCGGCTCCCACCTATTAATTGCCACAAATTCACGCCCGTATTTTTCGGATTTACCTTCACAAAGCACCCGAAATTCACGCCACCCTTGTAGGCTGATAGCCCTACTAAGACGACGATTTTTGACCATTCCTGACACATTTAAGTCTTCCAAAACAATCACTGCATTTTCAGTGACCACTTTGGTTGAGAGTTTGTGTAGAAAGTCTTTCCGAGTATCAGCTATCTTGTTGTGTGTTTTGGCAATCTGTAACCGCGTTTTCTGATGACGGTTAGACCCTTTGACTTGACGGGCTAGACGTTTTTGCAATTTACGGACTTTGCGGTCTTGTTTTGAGTAGTCGGGGCTAATAGCTTGCTCACCATTACTCATCATCGCAAAAGTTTTAATGCCCAGGTCAATTCCAATGCTTTGGTTTTTGGCATTGATTTGAGCTGGTTCGACTTCTACAACGAAACTGAGAAAATAGCGATTAGCGCAGTCTTTAATCACTGTCACAGAGCTAGGCTCTGAAGGTAGCTCCCTCGACCACACCGGCTTCAAGTCACCAATCTTGGCAAGATAGACAGTATTCCCATCCGTAGAAAATGCCGCCTTTGTGAACTCCGCTGATTGAGAATTGGTTTTCTTCTTGAATCGCGGTGAACCCATCTTTCCACCCTTTCTTTTTCCATTACGAGAATTAAAAAAGTTACGGTAGGCAGTGTCTAATTGTCGCAAGGCTTGCTGCAACGGCACTGATGATACATCTTTTAGCCATTGACGCTCTTCCGTCTTTTTAGACTGGGTGAGCATAGCTGACAGCGCATTTACCCCAGGCAGCTTTTCAGAACTTTTGCAGAATGCTAGGGCATCGTTCCAAGCCACTCGAACACATCCAAACAACTGAGCTAGACTCTTTTGCTGTTGGTCTGTTGGGTAGAATCGGAATTGATACCTAGCTTTCATCATTCGTGTTATGATTGGTCTGCTATTAAATCATACATTGGTCTGTAAGAAATGACAACCCATTTTCGTAAGGAAAGACATAGTGTTTCTGACTTACAAATCCATTTGGTCTGCGTTACCAAGTACAGAAGAAAAGTTCTTACAGCAGACAGTCTTACAGTTATTGAAGCTTCGTTCCGAGAAGTCGCTCTGAAGATGGATTTTGAGGTGAAAGAATTCAATGGTGAGGAAGATCATATTCACTGTTTGATTGAGTATCCGCCTAAGTTGTCAATCTCTCAGATGGTGAATACAGTCAAAGGAGTTTCTAGTAGGCTCTACGGGAAGGCTGGGTACCCAAAACCTTATGGAAAGAATGCGCTATGGAGTCCCAGCTATTTCGTATCGTCCGTTGGGGGCGCTCCCTTGGAGGTTCTTAAGCGTTACATTAAGGAGCAAGAAAAGCCGTCCTAGAAGGACGGGGTTTTCACCCAAATTTCCTGATAAATATGGACAGATCTCATGATCAATCTTAACCATTACTTATTTATGAGAAAGACATTTTCAAAACTTTTGTAGTTGCAACCGTAAAGCCTCCATAGTAATCATTAGTCAAGATGTACCGGCAAAGTAAAATGGAACACGTTGCCCCGAGGCGAAGATTCTACCCAAATCTGACCAAAGTGGGCGCGAATAATGCTTTTACATAAAGGCAAGCCTAAACCATAGCCATCTGCCGATTCATTTCGTCCAATGCGATAATATTTCTGAAAAATTAAATCATAATCGCTAGCTGGAATTGCTGAGCCATTATCAATCACACTAATTTGCACCTTTTGACTGGTGCGATGCAGCGCCACTACCTGGATTTTGCCACCACTAGGAGTATATTTGCTGGCATTGTCCAACAAATTGATCAGCACTTGGCGAATTCGATCGATATCGGCATAAACCGGCGGCAGATCTTGGGGAATATCGGTTAGAATCTGCTGCTCTTTGCGGTGGAACGGTTCGATCAATTGTTGAATCACTGCACTCAATAGATCATTAATATCGAAGCGGTGAGGAACAATCGGAATATCTACCACTGCTCCCTGAGATAAATGTAAAATGTCTGATACCAATCGATCGACAATCATTACCTGCTCTTTGGCGCGGCTCACCAGCTTTTGCATTAGCTCAGGCTGTAAATGAGCTGCCCGCAAATCATTAGGGTCTCTGGCGATCGCCAGGGTATCGAGAGCCAAATTAGCCGCCGTGAGTGGATTGCGCAGATCGTGAGCCAAAATACTAATGGCCTGCTCTTTAAAGCGCAACTGTTCTTTTAGATCTTGTTGCTGCCGCCGTAGTCTAAACACCTCATCAGCTAACCTTACCATTTCTTGAATTTGGGTAATATCTGATATGTTCTCTGAGATATTTCCGGAGATCAAATCCTTTTGGTGATTGCTTTTGGCTTCTTTCAACCAAGAAGACAACCAGTTTTCTAGCTCAGAAATGATGTCATAGCCCGAAAAGACCTGTCGCGGAGCTGGTGATAATTTAATTAGAGTGGGTGTGGCTACCAGCTTAAAGTGCTCAACCAAACCAGGCTGCTCACTTACATCAATTATCTTCAACCCAGATTTAAGATCATTCTTATCGAGATAGTTTAGTATCTTATAATATTCGGACGTACTACAATACCGATCATCTACAAACAGCAGGAGTTGTAAAGCGGTAGATAAATTCGACTTGTCGGAGAGTACCACCATTGTAGAACCGGGATAAGCGAGATGCCTTGCAAATGAGAGCTTTCAAGTCCAGAAGAAAATCTGGAGAAACCAGCTTCGATTTAAGGACGAAGTATCACAAAGTATAGTATTTAATTAGACATTCTGAAAAGCCTAACTGCCAGAAAACTGCCCTCGAACTGTCACACAGTATAATTACCCTCTTCTCCTTGGGATGCTTGCCAACTGCGCGCATCATAATACAAGTCTGCTAAAGAAATACTATCTACTGCTGCTTGCATCTTTGTTTGTAGCCTTTGCCACAGAGAGATCATGACCCAATCGGCAGCTAGCAATGGCTCCCCCATTTCTGATTCTGTTGAAGAGATGTTAGTTTTGCCGATAGTTCCGCTTGCGCCAAAAGATACCAAAGTTTTAGAACGGGAGCGCGCCACATCGATCGCTTCACTAATTACAGCACTAGAATCTTCGGTAATAGATTCGCCCACTGCTGCCAAAATATCGCCCACAAAAATCTCTCCCGGTTTTTTAGCCAGTCGATAGCCGCCTTGTGCCCCACGCACCGATACCACCAACCCAGCTTGGCGCATCGCAATCAATAACTTTTCTAAATAGGGCGCAGGCAAAGCTTGCCGCTGAGCGATCGATTGTACCGAAGTAGGGCCATAACCGGGTTGCAAACTCAAGTCCAGCAAGGCTTTGACACTGTAACGACCGCGCGTAGTTAATTTCACAAATATCTAGCTTGAGGATAAAAACTTCTTTATAATATATCCGCTAAAGTCGGTTGTCATCTACAAACAGCCCCTGTATATTAACATCACTTTAGATGCAGTTTTCTGGACAAGGAGTCTGAATTAAACAAAAAAAATGCCCATCAAAAACTTTTTGCTAAAATTTCAAACAGAAAATTGTGATACTTTAGTGTAATATAGTTTCGTTAACTGGCCGTCGCGATCTAAAGTTTGAAATTTGTCTGACGGAATCATCTGAGTGCATGTCAGTAAAGTCTTACTAGAGATGATTGAGATTGCCAACCAAGTAAACCTTACCCTCAACTTGTATTCAATGAGTAAAAAGAAAGCTGCCGGTGCTGTAACCGCTATCCCCGTTCTCACTGGCGAAGAGTTATTACAAAAAGTCCGGGAATTGGGCACTATTAGTACTAAAGAGAAAGCTCGTCAATGTGGCTACTCTACTGAAACCAAGAAAGGTGTTGAACGCGCTAATTTGATGAAATTCTACAACGCGCTGATCGATGCTGAAGGTATTCAGTTAGATGGCAAACAAAATCCTAATGGTCGTGGTGGTCGTGCTCCTAGTAACAAAGTTACCGTACAGTCTAACGGCAACATGTTAATTGGGGCTGCTTATACCAAGCGTATGGGTCTAAAAGAAGGAGATGCTTTTGAAATTACCCTAGGACGTAAACATATTCGGTTGCGTCAAGTTGGTAGTGAAGACGGAGACGAAGATTAATCCAAAGATTAGTCACTAAATTAATCGGAATTTTGCCCGATTTGATGTTTATCCAAATGCATTCGAGTAATGGCTAAGCTGCAAGCCATACTAATATTTTCTCGATCAAGCACACCCACAACTTCTGTGGGTTTTTCTTTGACGATCACTGGTAATTGATGCAAGCCTCGGCCAGCCATTCTAGCTAGAGCGGTAGCCACAATTTCTTCTGGATGAGCATAAATAATTGGTTGGCTGCAAATATCACCCAACAATCTATTTTGGGGCAAAAGTTCGGGGGCAGATTCTGGAGAGTTGCTGAGTGCGCGATTAATATCTTCGATCGTCACAATTCCGATTACCTTTGGTGCAACCTGTAAGCACGGGTCTAAGTTTGTCTCAGACTCGTGCGGGGCAGGTCGCGGAGCTATCGTTAACTGCTCTTCATCCATCACTAGGGCACTGCGCACATTTTTGGTCAGGAATATTTGAGCTGCTGTTAATAAATTAGTTTTGGCTGGCAAACTAAACCAATTTTGAGTCATCACTTCGGATACTTGTAATCGATCGATCAACAAATTTTGGGGCTGAACACCTAAATCAATTTGTTCTGAATTGAGTTTAGAATCTGCCTTAGAGCTTCCCGTGGTAGAACTTGGACTTTTCACTGGCATCGGAAATCGATCGACCAACCACATACTTAAACTCACGCAAGCCATCAAGGGCAACACAATCCGATAATCGCGGGTCAGCTCAAACATCAACAAAATAGCGGTGAGTGGTGCCCGAGCAGTAGTGGCTAACATAGCCGCCATCCCCACCATGGCATAGGCCGGAGGTGCGGCGATCGCATCATCGAGTAGCGGAAAAATCAGCACCAGAGATTTTGCGTAGAAGGTACCCATAGAGGCTCCCAAAAACATTGAGGGCGCAAACAATCCACCTACCAAACCACTGCCCAAACTCACCGCTGTCATCACCAGCTTAGCCAGCACCAGAGAGGCCAACAGCACCAACGAAAAGCCCACATCTTGGAGCATCGCCTCCACAGTTTCGTAGCCAATCCCTAAAATCTGCGGAAACTTCAGTGCCACTAGCCCAACTAATAAGCCCCCGATCGCTGGCGTTACTCCGATCGGCAAACTGGCCATCGGCGACCAATATTGTCCCCGAAAGAAATCCTGCGACCATTGAATCACAATTCTTAAGCTATAAGAGAGCAGGCTAATGCCAATGCCCAAACCCAAGTAAAGAGGTAACTCCCAGGCCGATCGCACTTCATAGACTGGCAATTTAAAAGCAGGTTGGGCACCAACCCCTATTTGCTCAATCAAAGAAGAACTCACTGCCGCTAACACCACCACACTCACAGCAGAAGTTTCTAGCGTATTGACCAATACTACTTCTAATGCAAAAAATACTCCGGCGATCGGTGAATTAAACCCGGCTGCTACCCCGGCTGCCGCCCCGGCAGCTAACAACAAACGCCGCCGCTCCTGGGATACCCGCATGAGCTGCCCCAGCCACACCCCAAAATTCGCCCCAATTTCTACACTTGGCCCTTCTGGCCCTAAGGAAGCCCCTGTTCCCAGCGAAATTGCTGCCGCCAGCATTTTAACGATGCCCCGTCCCGGCTGCATCTGTTCACCGGTTTGGGTGGCATTCAACATCCCAGCCAAGTTTTTCCCAAAATCTTTCCAGTACCATCGCAGCAAGCCCACGGCGATCCCACCCACAATGGGGATTGTCAAGATCCATAACTCACGACTGCCCCCCAACCAATTATCTAAACCTTCAAAGGCCAGATCATGAATTCGCTCAATTAGCAGCCGAAAAACTACTACCGTAGCCCCTGTAAAACCGCCGATCGCCAGCGCCAACAGCAGTGACAATGTATTTCCTGATCCAGGTAAACGCTCACCCCAACTTTTTTGAGACCAAGAATTTAGCAGTTGCTGCCAGGGAGTATCGGGGCGATTTGCGAACATGAAAAGGTCGGAACTAACAATCCTTTCATCTTAGTGTGGTTCCGGTTAATGTGGTTTAGGGACGAATGCGGACTTGACCAGCACAATGTAGCTCTCCCTCTCCCAATACCAACTTTCGTAAATTCACTTCATCCCCCAGATCGATCGAATAAGATTCCACTGGTTTATTTACTAGCTCACAGTCGATCGCCAAAGGTGCTAAATGAATAATTCGTCCCTCTAGGAGCGCGATCCCCGTGCAGATATTAATGGGCAGCGAACTACTGTCCTGCTGTACCTGCCCCTGCAAAGTTAATTTACCAGTCTCGATCTTTACATCCTGCCAAACTAATGACCAATCTTCGCCCGGGAGAGCAATTACCTGGGCAATTAATTGATTCACTGCCCCCGATAATAATGGTGCAGTCAAAGAAGATAACAAATCAGCATCAGCAATAGTGGCTTCGATCTCTACTTCGATCGGCTGTAATACGCGCAATGGCTTACCCCGCATTACCTGGCTCAGATTGACTTCAATCTGATCTGCCAAGAGGTTAATTTTCTGTAAAGATATGCCTCGATAGACAGTTTTGGTAGCTAGAATGGAGACACAGGGGATTGTCCCAGACAGGATCTGTCGGTCTTTGGCAGCAATTTGCACATCTAAACTTGCTACTTCGCTAACTTGGGTTCGCAACCAAGCAGCACAAGCCGGTGCTAGTAATGAGCTGATAATGCCTTGGGGTTTAGAGCTTAAAGGCTGAGGATTCAAATTTCTACCTCTACATTGGGAGAGAACCGATCTTCCATAGTAGCTGTTTTCCGGTAGTATCTTGGGAACTATAGTGACAGGTCGATCTGCCATGGCAGCTAGACTGCAAAAGATTTTATCTCAATGGGGAGTTGCCTCCCGCCGCCGAGCCGAGGAGCTAATCCGCGCTGGGCGAGTAACAGTCAATGATCGGGTTGCCACCTTAGGTGACAGTGCTGATCCTGAAGTTGATCGTATTTCGATCGATGGAGAGGTACTACAAGCTCGCCCCCAACGTCATTACTTCTTGTTAAACAAGCCCGCTGGAGTGGTCTCTACCTGTGACGATCCCCAAGGTCGATCGACGGTGCTAGATTTACTCCCAGCCGACTTGCGGCAGGGCATTCATCCGGTGGGTCGGCTCGATACCGACTCGACCGGAGCGCTGCTGCTAACTAACGATGGTCAATTCACTTGTTTG
>JANOXZ010000617.1:0-2681 GCA_031418695.1 Synechococcales cyanobacterium VAR_35_metabat_10 | reverse complement strand
GCCGATCGCTCTTCTTGCGCGGCGGGTCCGCGGCCAATGGCTTGGCGAAGAAGGCGAGGATGCAGAAGGCGAGAAAAATCGACGGCAGGACGATCGCGAGGACGACTCGACTGTTGACGATTTGTGTGGGCTTAGCGGCTTCGATGGGTTCTTTCTTGTTGATGGCTGGTAGTAAGGGTCGCCGGTTGGCGTTGCCTCACTCCCGAATTATGATTCACCAACCTTCGGGTGGTACTCGGGGTCAGGCCAGCGATATCCAAATCGAGATGCGCGAAATTCTACGGTTGCGTCATCAGCTCAATAGTATTTATGCTGAGCGCACTGAGCAGCCGTTGGAGAAAATTGAGCGCGATATGGATCGAGATTTCTTTATGTCTCCTTATGAGGCCAAAGAATATCGCTTAATTGATCAGGTGATTGAAACTCGGCTGTCGCCGGAATCGATCGCTCAAGCTATCAAATAAATAATGAGCGCATTATAAGGATGAGGTCAATTTTGTTTGTGACCTCACCCTTTTTTTTGATATGAGCGATAGCTTCGCGCCTCCGGCGTTCACGAAGTGTCTCTGAAAGAGAATCGAACACACCAAACAAAAATTATTTGCTACTAAACCACTTATCATAAATTTCTTGATATCCGCCTTTTTCTTGGACAGACAATAGGGCACTGTTCACTTCTTTGCGATAGGGGCTACCAGTGGGCATCGCGATCGCGTAATTCTCTTTCCTAAAAACATTGCCGACAATCTGCACTTTGCCTTTGCCATCATGGGCAGCATAGTAGAGCAAGATCGGTCCATCATAGACAACTGCATCCACCTTAGCCAATTCATCAGTGCTATTTAAAGCAGCATAAGCATCATCAATTTTAGGAAAAGCCTTGGCTTCGATGTTTTGTTGCTGGAGATATCTGGCTGAAGTACTATCAGCTACAGTAGCTACTTTTTTACCAGGTAAATCGCTAACGCCTTTGATATTACTTTGCAATTGATCTACCGTTAGGGAAGTAGTGACTGTCGCTGTAAAGTAAGCAATAAACACCACACTAATAAACATCCACAGCACTGAAGTAATACGACCCAATGGGCTTTTGGGCATTTCTTCGGCTTGGGTAGCCAGGGTAGCTGCCGACCACCAAAAAGCTTTAAAAATCCCAGGAAAATAGGCACTATCTTGCAAAAAGCCGCCTTTGTGATTACGTTCTACCAACCACACAATATGGCCAGGAATCAAAATGATCATCATCATAATTCCAAACAAATGAAACAATTCTGGAGTAAAAATCTGGCTTAATAAACGCCAAATTGAGTTTTTAGAACCTTGGCTTTTCACCAAAATCTGTAACCCAGAATCAAAAATTGGCTGAGAAAAATCCATTTCTCGCTCCCGTTGAGCGGTGACAGAAATAGCTCCCACACCCACATCAGCCTTTTTGGACTGAACAGTGGCCAAAATATCTTTGACACTATTAGTTTTTTGGAACTCCGATTTCACCTTCATTTCTTCGGCAATCTTGTTCCATAAATCAATGCTGAAGCCGCTGAGCTGGCCATTTTCTTCAGTAACGAAGGGGGGTAATACTCTGGTAGCAATTTTGAGGGTTTTATTAGTGGTAGGAGCTGCTGTGCTTGATGACTGGGGACTGGGTGACTGAGCTAGGACACTAATGGCCATTCCTAAAATAAATATGCCAGATAGAATGCTACTACCCAATGTTCGTTTGGATCGCCCCCAGGTATTACCAATCGATCGCTGCGCTTGCGCCAAATACGCTCGAAGTGCTTCCATAAGATGCCCCAGAAAATCATAGCCTCATATTCTAGCTCGAATCTCTGTGGCATCTGGGGAATTCAGAGCTTAAGCCAACAAACTTTCAATATCTTTAGCGATCTTTTCTGGCGTATCAGTAGGTGCATAGCGCTTCACTACGTTGCCTTGCTTATCTACCAAAAACTTAGTGAAGTTCCACTTGATGTCTTTCAAACCCAATAGCCCTGGCTTCGCTTCTACCAAATACTTATATAGAGGATGAGCATTGCCACCGTTTACTTCGATCTTCTCAGACATGGGGAAAGTTACGCCATAGCGGGTTTGGCAAAAAGACTGAATATCGCTGGCACTACCGGGTTCTTGGCTACCAAACTGATTACAAGGAAAACCAAATACTACCAAACCCCGATCGAGATATTGATCATAAAGCGATTGTAGACCCTGATACTGGGGGGTCATGCCACATTGACTAGCGGTGTTGACAATAAGCATTACCTTGCCCTGAAAATCTTTGAAGCTAACGGGCTTTCCTTCCAGACTGGTAGTCGAAAAATCGTAGATGGTGGCTGACATACAAATTACTCCGCAGAAAATTTAATTATTTTGTTAAGTTTAACGAAAAATGGTGGGTTCGGCTTCGCTCACCCACCATTTGGCTATGACGATCGACCGAAAATCAACCAATTATCTTGAGATTCAGCCTTAACCAGAGTAAGATGACAGCCAAACTATCTTCAGAACCACCATGTCTTGGCTTAAGTTCAGCCTGTTTACGTTAGTTGCCACCTTTGGCTTCAATACAGCCAGTGCTTCAGCACAGGCTGATAAATTTATTTCTGGCCCAGGCACCGCTGCATATCTAGGAGGTGGGGCACTGCTGCCGCTGATTACAGACGGAGATAAAGGTGGTC
>JANOXZ010000616.1:0-1601 GCA_031418695.1 Synechococcales cyanobacterium VAR_35_metabat_10 | reverse complement strand
AAATCAGGTGAGTTTACGATGCGAAGTTCGTTATTCGCGATCGTAAAGGATGGATTATCCGTGCTTCCAGTCCCAGCGACCAAACTGTAAGTGAACGTATTTCCTAAATCTGGATCTGTACTTGCGAATGTGCCAATTAATGAGTTAGCAGCAACATTCTCAGGAGTCGTGGGTGTGACTAGAATTTGATGTAATAAGAAAATGGTGATAGGGTTGCAGGGTATAATTAAAACAAAGCAGAAAGATTAATAAATGAATACCTCAATCATAGAAAGCAATGAGAAATTTGTGACTCTACAAATCACAATACCGCTAAGCAATTCATTTTTAGAAACGGAAACCAGAATTCAATCGGTGTTAAACGAAGCAGGAACGATTGCTAGTGGAGAAGCACTGAAACAGTTCGATACTGACGGACATGCCATTGAAGAAAGCGGCAAAAGATGGACAAGTAAAGGACAACAGCCCAAGACCTATCAAACGCCCTATGGCAGCATCGAAATTAATCGCCATATTTATCAAACCAGTGCAGGAGGAGAAACATACTGCCCATTAGAAGTAGATTCAAGAATCATCATCACCTCGACCCCAAGATTTGCCAAGCAGATCAGCCACAAATATGCAGAAATGAGTAGCGTGAGATTACTCGAAGACCTAAGAGAAAATCATGGACGGGAAGTAAATCGCGCGTTTGTGCAAATACTAGCCGAAGCAGTTGGTAACATCGCCATCATCAAAGAGGAAGACTGGACTTATCAAACACCAAAACTAGCCGTAGAAATTCCGACTGTGAGCATCGGATTAGATGGTACTTGTATGTTGATGTGCGGTGAAGGATATCGCCAAGCAATGGCGGGTACGATTAGCTTGTACGATAGCGAAGGAAATCGGCAGCATACCACTTATATAGCAGCATCCCCAGAATATGGACGCGAGATATTTCTAACAAGGCTAAAACGAGAAGTTGAGCAGATCAAGAGATTGTATCCGAATGCTCATTACCAAGGTTTGGCGGATGGTGCTCCAGAAAACTGGACATTTCTCAATAGCGTAACCGCAACCCAGATATTGGACTTTTACCATGCAACGCAGTATTTAGACAAATTCGCCAAAGCGGTGCATCCGCATAGCGTGGAGAGTCAAAAGGTTTGGATGGATACTCACTGCCATAAACTTAAGCATGATTCAGGATTTGCGAAGGTTTTACTTGCCGAGATGGAAATTATCCAACCGAAACGAGTTTCTAAATCTGTTCTTCAAGGATTCCATGATGCCATTACTTATTTTCGCAATCATCATCACCAAATGCATTATGTTGAAGCTATCGCAGCCAATTTACCCATTGGTTCGGGGATCACCGAGGCAGCCTGTAAAGTAATTATCAAAGCTCGATTGTGTTGCTCTGGCATGAAATGGAAAGACAAGGGCGCTTCTATTGTTTTGAGTCTTAGAGCTTTGACCTATACCAACACTCGATGGCAGCAATTCTGGGATAAAATCAATCGCTATGGCTTCTCTCTCTAAATCACTACATCAAATTCTGGTCACACCCGCAGCAAGAGATTCATCACCTGCGTTCCGCGTAACATCAGTTGCCTTAG
>JANOXZ010000615.1:0-10163 GCA_031418695.1 Synechococcales cyanobacterium VAR_35_metabat_10 | reverse complement strand
ATTATCTGGCTCATCCTGATGTCAAGTTGCTAGCGGCAATAATGGTCGGCATCAAAGAAAAAATTGCTCTAGATCCGATGTCTTCTTCCTTTGCCCTGACTGGTTCACTGCGGCGATATGGCAGGATGAAGGGCATGGGTTTGCCTAATCGATATCGGCTATTTTTTCGGGTTTTTGTTACGGAAGGGCGACAGGTTCTGATTATTTTGTGGTTGGGTTATCCTCGCAAAGCTGGGGATAAAAAAGATTGTTATGAGATTTTCACTAAAATGGTTGGTAATGGTGATTTTCCAGATAGTTTGCAAGAACTTTTAGTAGCGACTAACCAATAGTGCTATTGTCAAGCAAACTCAAAATGAATTAATCTGCCTTTGGTCGAATTTATTTTGAGTGCAAAAAGGGGGAATAGCAGAGGGCTACAAAGTTCTCCCTGGGGCATACACTACTCGAAAACCCACATAGCGGAGGTAGTCATCAGTAAGGTACCTGCGACGAGAAGCCGAGCGGCAGTTGTAAGAATCGCCGATCCACGAGCCGCCGCGCAGTATATATATATTCATAGTATCATCAACATCAATCCAAGCAGATCCGTCTTTTGGTGCTCCTTGATAGTTATTATGCCAATGATCTGCGCACCATTCCCAGATTCGACTGGATCTGGGCTTTTTCTAGAGTTGGCAACAAGTCTTGGCGGATTGCTCCATAGAGGTCGATCGCCCTAGCATAACTCTCTTGAGCTACAGATAAGCCTTGTTGAATTAATAGGCGATTGCCCTTAACCTTGTGCAAATCAGCCATGGCCAATTGATCGTGACAGCGATCGGCAGAAACCAAAGCTCGATCAATTCCCACTAATGGATCTTCTTCCGGAGCCAGCAATCGCCAATATTTTGCCACCAACACCGTAATGCTGGCACTATGACAGATCCCTCGATCGGCTAATTCATGTTCATAGCCCCAATCCAAAAAATGCTTGAGATTAATTTGATGTTGGCTGATCATCTCTGGAAACAAAGCATCTTCCAGTCCCTGTAACAGATTATGGAAATACCCCAAGGTTTTAGACTTGTGGGTAACTATTATGTCAGGGTGTAGAGATTGGCGATCAATCGCATATTGCCGCGCTGGTTCTGGCAACCGCCAAATTGTAAAATTCGGTTTCTCCGCCATCATCAACAAAATAAAGCATTTTTCACTGGAACTGGGCAAAGGATTTCTTTACCTGCCTAGCAAAGAAGAACTTCAGCGTCAGCTACAAGAAATTTCAGAAGAATACTAAACCCCGGTAGAACCAAACCCCCCGCTACCACGCGCAGAGTCAGTCAACTCTTTAACTACAGTGAATTCACCGATCGACACCGCCGCCAGCACCATCTGCGCAATCTTATCGCCTGCTTTAATTACAAAAGCACTATCACCATGATTAATTAAAATTACCTTAATTTCACCACGATAACCAGCATCGATCGTCCCTGGGGAATTCAACACCGTCACACCTTTTTTGATTGCCAAACCGCTGCGGGGACGTACTTGGAGTTCATAGCCGATCGCCACTTCTGCGGCTATCCCTGTAGATACTGCCAACCATTTACCCGGCAAAATCTCACAATCTTCTGCAGCAAACAAATCTGCCCCAGCATCCCCTGGATGAGAATATTCTGGCACTCGCGCATGGGGAACGAGGCATTGAATTTTAATCGGGACAGTCATAATATTCTTGAAGATCTTACTTAGACATCATATCAACGCAAATATTAGTCCATTGCGGGAGAATAAGATCAATTTGCACTAAAATTGCGATCGACCTTCAAAGAACCACCGGTGAACGAGATCCACACCCGCCCCACCTGGGATGAATATTTTATGATGATCGCCAAGCTTTCTGCGGTGCGATCGACCTGCTTGGCCTTTCCGGTAGGCGCGGTGATCGTCAAACATCGGCAGATATTGGCTACTGGTTATAATGGCTCTCCACCGGGTTCTCCTCACTGTACAGCCCAAGGCTTTTGCTATGAGGGACTGCAAAAATGCACCGATAATAATTTGCCCTCTCGATCGATTCATGCCGAAGCCAACGCCATTGCTCAGGCGGCTAAACATGGCATTCGCACTGAAGGCGCGGCTATTTATGTGACTTTGGAACCATGTTTGGCTTGTTTGAAGCTGATTATTTCGGCGGGTATCAAGGAGGTGTTTTATGAGACTTTGTTTAATACGGGCGATCGGGTGACTGTGCGAGACTTTTTTGTGAACGATGGTTTGGTGACTCTGACACCGATTCGGGTATCGGTAGCGGCAGCATTGCAGGCCGCAGATTTTTTGGTGAATCCTACTTCGATCGCCAAGGATTAATAGCCCACTGGCTGAAGAAAATTACCAATCACGTTGTCAATCTCTTGGGCGATCGACAACAATTCCATTTCTCGCCAGCGTTTGCCGACAATCTGGATGCCGATCGGTAAGCCCACCTGAGTTTGCCCAATGGGTATCACCACCGCTGGATGCCCACTCACATTGAATGGCAACAGATAAATCCCATTAGCCGTTGCATGAGGATAGGCTCTACCATTAACATTAATCGCACTCCAAGCCGGACGATGAGTAAACGCAGTAGTTGCAGCCACTGGACAAATCCACACATCCCAAGGCTCCAGAGCTGCATCCATTTCTGCAATGAATAGATCGCGTTTCGTCAAAGTCTTAAAATACCCCTGCAAACTAGGATTCAACATTGTGGGTAGAAAACGACTGTAATTACCCAAGTGATGCAGTTTCTTATCACCTTGAGTGGCATTTCGCCACAACAATTCGGCACTGCGTCGCAAATTATAGCGATCTGCTGGTTGAGCATAGCGATTCAGATAAGCTGCCATTAGTCCATGTAGTGCAAAAATTTCTGATAAATTGAAATTTGGGGGCAGCCAAGAAGTGAGCTGGGCACCAGCCTGTACTAACTTCTGAGCACCCGCCACCATCGCTGTCTTGATCTCGGTGGCCACGGGCACTTCTGCCCATTCATCACTCCAAGCAATCTTAAGATCCGGCAAAGCTCTACCAGTAGGTGCATCCAGCGGAATTGGGGGCACATCGGGGCGACGAGGATCGGCACCAGCAACTATTTCAAAACAGAGCTGTAGATCGCCGATCGATCGAGCTAAACAACCCACGGTCATCATTTGGCGCAAACAAATGGGCATCCCTGGTGTTTCAGGAATCACGCCTGCTGTAGAAATTCGTCGATCGGTGGGTTTCAAACCATAGACTCCACAAAAATGAGCGGGTTGACGAATCGAACCGCCAAAATCGTTTTCCAAATCCAACGGGGAAAGCCCCGCCGCTACTGCCGATGCACTCCCTCCAGAACTGCCACCCGCTGTATACTCCAGATTCCAAGGATTATTGACAGGCGGAAACAGAGCATTGGTACTTTGATAATCGCCAGCCAATTCTGCCATATTGCTTTTACCCAGCACGATCGCCCCTTCTGCCTTTAATCTGGCCACGATCGTGGCATCTTGTGGGGGAATATAGTTCTTCAGCGGAATATAACCCGCCGTGGTGCGTAGATTTGCTGTTTCAAAGATATCTTTGACCGTAATGGGCACTCCATGCAGTCTGCCCCAGTTGTCACCTTTTGCTAAAGCCAAATCGGCGGCAATGGCTTTACTCCGAGCATTTTCGGCATCCAAAGTACAAATGGCATTGAGCTGAGAGTTATGCAGAGAAATCTTGGCAAGATAAGCTTCGACGACTTCGAGAGAAGAAACCTGCCGATCGCGGATCATCTGGGCAAGCTGATGGGCAGGAGCAAACGTCAGGTCAGTCATAGGTAGAGAGTGGGCAGTTGACAGTGGGCAGTTGACAGTGGAAAGTTAATTATATTCTCTTTTAGTTAACTGCATTAACTTATCTTCAACTGTCAACTGTCAACTAAAAAAACATGGGTCGTCCACTCAAAGAAAATTCTTTAACGCCGCAAGATGTGATCAAGGCGGCGATTGATTGCTTGGATCAAGAAGGTGAGGCTGCCCTGGGGGTGAATCGGGTTGCCAGAGAATTGGGCATTAAGCCACCGGCTATCTATAAGCATCTGGATGGTAATGCAGGGCTACGACGCGCGGTGGCTCTGGAAATTTGGCGCAACTATTGGCAGGATTGTGGAAGCCAGACGACGGGTATTACGGAGCCTCATGCTCTGCTGCGCGCTGGCGCGCAGGCCACTCGTAGTTTTGCCCAGCGTTTTCCGGCTCGCTATCTGGTGATGATGCAATATCAATTACGACCTACTGATCCAGAAGAAGCTGAAATTATCTATGGCTCTCTGCAATCGTTCAAAAAGTCGCTGCAATTGTATGAGCTGAGTAACGATTCTCTGATCGATGTAATGCGGATGGTGAATGCGGCAATTTATGGGTTTATTTTGCGAGAGCAATCGGAGTTAATGACTTTGAGTCGATCGCCCGATCGTAGCTATGAAGTAATGTTGGATGCTTTGTTGGTAGCGATCGAACATATTCAGCAAAGTCAGAACTAATAATCGAGAAACTCTCTGGATAACATTCAAAAGTCTGTACCCATGGTGGCAGATTTCTTGGTGAATCCTACTTTGGTATTTAAGGATTAAATCGCTGAAGTCTAGGTGGTGGGCAGTGCCCACCCTACAACTGATATATCTGTGAGTGTGTTATTAGAATTCTTCGTTGTCGATGATTGTGCCGTGGTTGACGGCTTCTTCTACGCAGTTGAGAATTTCGGCGATCGGGATAGTGAAAACTCCGGCTTCACCGCGATCGAAGGGTTGTTTCCACTCCTGAAAAGCATCTCCGTACTCTTCCAGTGGACTTGGTCTAATGCCGATCAACTCCAGCACACTGAGATCTAGACATCCTGCTGACACTGGGGCATGGGGCAAATTGGTTTGAATACCACCCACAATCCAGGGATTTTTTAACTTTACACCTTCCACCGCCACACTGTAGATTTCGCCACATCCAGGAACTAGGGTCGAATTGATAATCACTAACTGCGATTCAGCTTCCCCGTCTCTTGCTCGATATTTCCAGATCTGACCAGTTTGATAATTTTTGAGAGTAGAACCCATATCAATCACCATGCAGCAATTTTTTTCGATCATAGCCGATACTACATGCTGAGTTTAATGTACCTACACCGTGGGTAACGGTGTAGGAGGAGACGGGCTTAGTCTTCGTGATCATCAAAAGGGTCATCAAGTTGGTTAGCTGGAGGACCGAAAGAAAGATATAGGCCATAGGCAGTAACGGCTACGACCGCTGCTCCTAAGGAAATGCTCAGAACGGCTGCGGATTCCATAATAATTTTTAATGATTGTAAAGTTATATTACTCCATTATACAGAAATCTCAATATTGGCAAGGTTCTGCATGGCATTCAGCCGGTTCTTAGGGTGTGCGATCGATAGATCTCATACAGCAACAAGCTGCCAGCTACTCCCAGGTTCAGAGAGTCAGCTCTGCCCGTCATCGGAATCCGCACTAGATGTTGGCAGAGAGCTTTTTGTTAGGAGGTCAAGCCTTGGCGTTCTTCCCCCAAAAAAATCAGAGTCGATTTGGGGTAATCGAACTGGTGCAAATCGCTCTCCCCATCGGGAGAAGCACCGATCATCTGACAGTGATGTTGGTGCAACCATTTAGCCAGCGCCGGGAAGCTTGTGCGTACAAACTGCTGAGCAAAGATGCCACTCATGGAGGCGCTGCTACACCCGAGGCCCTTTCGGTATAGGAGATTCGCCTAAACTGTTCAGGGGTGATACTAAGAGTTGGAATCCCGGCGCGCCGCGCTTGTCTGACTAGTTTGCGGGCAACCGGGGCAGTGAGTAGTTTCTATCTGAAGAGCATAAATACTAAAGTTAATTTGACGCTAAGACATCGGAAACAAAGCTTCTAGATCTCTGTTACCTCTAACCACTCTAAGGATTTCGATCGAGTCTTGATTTATTCGATAAAAAAGAATATGGCCAGAAAAAGAAATACCTCTTAAATAAGAGCGAATAGTTGTATAACTGCGCCCAATATTGGGAAAACTTACTAGGTATTTACAACGAGCTTCAAATTCATCAATTAGTTTTTCGCCAGCTTCAATATTATTCGCTGCGTAGTAAGTAGAGATATCTTCTAAATCTTGAGCTGCTTCTGGTGCAATGATATACTGCATCACCTTAGCGAGCCTCTTTTGCTGCTCGTAGTTTAGAACGTAAGTTATCTATTACCTCCTGGCCATTAAGTCCTTCACCTCGGTCTAATTGAGCAACTGCCACATCTATTTTCTCACCAATCTCTGTCGCCCAAGCATCATAAGATTTTTTTTGTTCTAGCAAATTCAATGCTGCTTCAATTACTTCGTTAGGGCTGGCATAATTGCCGCTCAGCATCTCTTGCTGAATGAAATTTTCCAGTTCTGGCTTGATAATCAAATTCATAAGTATTTACCACAAGATTGATGAATTTATGTCATTTTAGTACTCTATGGCCCAGCAACGATCGCGTTCTCAATATCTTGGCGGCTGAGGGAATACTTGAAAGAGCGATAGGTATCTTGTTGACCAGGGTTGTTATAATGCACTGCCAGCTCTTCTGTCTCTAGCTGGATCTCGGCTTTCCAGGTATCACGGGCGAATTTCCAGCAATGGGGATGCTTGGCATCTTGCTGACAGCCGATCGAAATCAGCCAGCCCTCAATTTCGGGGAGGGGGTGGTTGTACAAAGGCATATCGGGGCTGGAAAGAGTCACTGGCATTGGCTGAGAATGTTGCCCTCTTATTTTAAGCTATACGTAGAGTTTCTGGGGTAGCCCTAAACATCAAGCCAGAAAATTCTTGTGTCATGATGGGTAGACGCATTTTGGAGGTAGCTATGGACAGACTCACTGTAGAAACTCGATCGATCATCATTGGCTTGGTGGGGAGCCATGGCTATGGTTTAAGTCGTCCTAGCTCCGACAAAGACTATCGGGGGATTTTTATTGCACCCAAAGTTTATTATTTGGGGAGTGCATCGATCGAGCAAAAAGACAGCGGTTGGTCTGAGCCGGGAATCCTCAGTTTTTTAGACGACAACCAAGATACGGCGATCTATGAACTGCGCAAATATGTGCAGCTAGCGGCGAATTCTAATCCAAATATTTTGGAACTGTTGTGGTTAAAGGAATATCCTTTCATTACTCCAGTGGGCAAAAAGTTATTAGCGAATCGGCAGATTTTCTTGAGCAAAAAAGCCAAACATACTTTTTCGGGATATGCTGCTGCCCAAATTCGGAAAATTGAATCCCATCGCAAATGGTTACTAAATCCTCCAGAGAAACCACCGAATCCTGATGATTTTGGTTTGGGTGAAGAGCGTCCTTTAAGCAAAGATGAGCTGCATTCTTTTTTGGAGTATTTATACTTATTGATTCGAGAGAAAATTGAATACTTTGCTGAGGCTGAAGATCTCTATCAGCTCTTAACTGGCGATGTGGATTTTAAGGGATTGCTCAAGCAATATCCCTTGGCAGATGAGGTTTTACCATATAGCCAGAACTTGACCAATAGCCGCAGCGATTTTATTAAGCTGCTGCAAAAAAGTCAGGGCTACCGCAATGCCTGTCGAGAATGGGATGCCTATCAATCTTGGGTGAAAAATCGTAACCCCCAACGGGCGGGGATGGAGAAGCAATCGGGGTTTGATTTGAAACATGCCATGCACTGTTTGCGGATTTTGCGCAGTGGCACGGAAGTTTTACGCAGTGGAGAGGTGCCGGTCGATCGGATAACTGCTGGGGATGCTGCTGAACTGCGGGGAATTTTGAACGGCGATTTTAGCTATGAACAAGTCAAAGCCTTAGCCGATCGGGCTTTGGCTGAGATGGAGGAAGTCTATAAGGTTTCTACCTTGCCCGATCGACCAGATTTAGAGGCGATCGATCGGCTTTGTGTAGAGCTAGTTGAAGAATTTGGCTGGGAAACTTTGTAGCCCAAGGCTTGGATATTTGCCAACAATTTTGTTAGCTATATAAATGCTCTGATTTTCTCCTGATCGAGTATGTTAGAAACATAGCTGTTCCTAAAACGCGATGGAGATTTTTGGGTATGCAACTGATCGATCGTCATCTTGTGCTGGTAGATACTAGCAGCATCACTCTTCGTCTGACGCATGAAGAGTTCGAGAAACTTTGTGCAGACAACCCAGAACAATCTTTTGAACTCACCAAAGATGGAGAACTAGAAGTTATGCCCCCAGTTGGCGGAGAAAGCGGCAAGCGAGAATCAAGCTTAGGAATCGATCTGGGTATATGGAACCGCCAAACTAGACTAGGAGAAACCTTTAGTTCTTCAACTGCATTTATCCTTCCCAATGGGGCAGAGCGATCTCCTGATGCCGCTTGGGTAGAGCGATCGCGCTGGGAAGCCTTAACCCCAGAACAGCGCAAGAAGTTTCCGCCCTTAGCGCCTGATTTTGTGATCGAACTCCGCTCAGAGACAGACAAATTATCAAAGCTGCAAGAGAAGATGGCAGAGTACCGCGAAAATGGGGTGCGCTTGGGTTGGTTGATCAATCCTCAAAATAAACAGGTGGAGATCTACCGGCTAAGTCGGGATGTAGAAATTTTGTCAACTCCCACGACTCTTAGCGGAGAGGATGTGCTGCCCGATTTTGTACTGGTTGTGGAGTATTAGGCGATCGATCGGCTTTGTGTAGAGCTAGTAGAAGAATTTGGCTGGGAAACTCAGTAGTCTGAGGCTATTATGATGCGCAGAGTTCTCTAGCAAAAATGTCAACATGCTCCAATTCCATCTGCTTGAGCTGGTACATAACGGCTGGGGCTTCAGCGGTGGCAAGGGTTTTTGAGCCAAACCAGTGTGTTGAGGCCATCCGCTGCAAGCCCTGGTTAGACCTTGCTTGGCTACAAACCTTTGCCAAATTTACGTCCTGAAGGTGAAATTTTCAGAACGCCGCTGTGCCTGTGATGACCATAAAGAAACAAAATATAAGCAGTGCTTAGCTCACTAGTTCTTACACACCTTCAATTAATGCTGTCGCTGTCTCACCTGAAGCCACATCAGTTGCCTTAACTTGGGCAATACTTATGTCCGTAAGAGTTACTCTGATACGGGAGACGAAACTCCCCGTTCCATTGCTCCTTAGCGTTTCCGTTCCAAATGTGCTGGTATTTACATCGCTTTGGAGTTTGAAGAGGTAGTCAAGATTTACGGTCTGGTTGGGCGTGAACCCAATACCTGTAACCTCAATGAAACGCCCTTGATCTGCTACTGCTCGTAGTTGAACAGTAGGACTACCAAACAATGCACCGGTAGCGGGAGACCAGACAATTCGACCATGCTGAAACTGTTGTTCACGTCCAGGTCCATCGCCGCGATCATGCTCAGCATTGATCGGATATCCAACTTTGCTCGTTTCCCACCCCTGCTGCGCCCAAAAATCACGAATACCTCCATAGACTTCATGAGCACCAGTTTCTGGAGTCCAATAAATTGAACTCTCTCCAATAAACGAACCATCAGGGTTGAAGGCACGGAAATGATTGAATCGTCCACGCCCATCTGGGGTAGTAGTTTCATCAGTAAGTGGGTAGCCAAATTGTTCTCGCCCGATCTGTAACCAGCGTTCTCCTATCAAGCCCCAGACTACATGAGCACCCATCTCTGGGCGTGGATTCCAGGAAACTATCCCCCCTTGAAAATTTTGAAAGCGCCCAACACCATCAAAAGTTGGGGTTTCATTTGATACTGGATGTCCAAGTATTCCTTGAAGTCCGCCGAAAGACAACCACTTCTCTTCTATACCCCCAAAAACCACAAATCCATCAACATTGGTTGGCATTTGAATCACCTCTTAAATTATTAGTTGACAGCCTTTACTTTAATTAGCACAATTTAGATTTCAATATTACTCTCTCATTCAATCTAGATCTATTGCATTGAATTTAATAGTTTAAAAAATCTGGAAAAGTCAGGAATTTCTTAAACCCTTCCACTTGAGAGAGTGAGGTCTAACGATCAAGTTGAACCGCACCAGATCAACCAGCACCCTGTTAACTACAGTTGACAGTGCGGTTAACCTTTACTAGAATTTTTCTTGTGTCGGTTCGAACGGTTTGTTAGTGTGACAGGCTAAAATTTTAGCACAT